>NZ_ASJR01000028.1 GCF_000474745.1 Chitinivibrio alkaliphilus ACht1
CTGGCCCACAATTCATTCATGTCATAGGGCTTTTTTATATAATCATCTGCACCTGTATTGAGTCCTTCAATGACGTGTTTTATATCCGCTCTACCAGTAAGCAGTATGCTATACATGGGGTACTTTTTAGAATAATCATTTTTCACAATCTGGCATAATTCCGCACCAGACGTATAGGGCATTTCCCAATCAAGAAGTAAGAGACGGGGACCATCTGCTTTTTGGAGTAACTCTTCAGCTTCTTTTCCATTATGCGCAAGTGATACAGTAATGCCATTATGTTCGAGATAGTTCTGTAAGAGTACGTTGGACACGTTGTCATCGTCGGCTAATATCATATCGTATTTCATACTATCTCCATAGTAATACCCTGCAATCTTGTAGTCTACTTTTCCAATATCATGCACGGCAATGTCTTTTTAAGTATTAGTTTAGCATCCCGTATTTGTGACGTCAAGATGCACCCTGTCCCTGTTGTATATCTTTCAAAAGCAGATCGAGTTTTTCTTTCTCGATTGGCTTTATGAGATAGCCGTCACAGCCGTTTTTATACGCTGTCTCTACATTTGTTTTGTCCCTGAGTGCTGTGGTCATGATGATTTTTGCTCCTTTGCCTGCAGGGACATCAAATGTTTGTTCCATATCTCTTATGTGTATCAGCGCTTGCTGGCCGTCTAAATCAGGCATCATGATGTCAAGGCATATGAGGTCATAGGGCTGAGACGTTTTAAGAGCTTTTTCAACTGCCTTTATCGCCCCTTTTCCGGTTGCTGCAAAGTCACATTGACCATATTCTCCCAAATATTCAAGCAAAAACATGGCACTTATCATTTCATCCTCAACAACAAGTATCTTCATACTATCCCCTTTTCTGTATCTCTTACAGCCACCCTTAGTTCTCCAAAAGATCTTTCACAATCTCCCACTCTTTTTGCAATTCTTTGTTCATTTCTTGCAGTTTCGCCATATTGTCTTCCGCAGAAGCCAATTCTTCCATAGATTGTGCGATCTCTGAAAAGCGTGTACACGTTAGGTTTGCTGCTGCTCCCTTAAGCAGATGAGCATACCTTCGAATATCATCAATCTTTTCTGCATCAATCGCTTCATTGAGTAGCTCTATTTTCTGTGGAAAATCACGTAGGGCAATCTCTATGGTCTGCATCAAAAGCTTTTCCTTCCCAAGGGTTCTTTCCAAAAACTTTTCTCTGGAAAAATGGACGGAGTCCTCGTCCCCGGCTTCCGGTGTATCGCTTTTTTGATCCGCTGCCGGTGTGTCCTTTGTGTCAGGCCAGTATTTTGTGAGCATGGTTCGTAGTTTTTCTTTTTCGATGGGCTTAGTTAAAAAATCGTCCATGCCCGCCGAAATAGATTTCTCCCGTTCCTCCTTTAAGGCTCCTGCCGTAAGGGCAATGATGGGAATATGACCACCCAGCTCTTTTTCCAGGGCACGAATCTCCCGTGTTGCATCGTTCCCATCCATTTCCGGCATTTGTATGTCCATTAAAATTATGTCCGGTGTTATTTCACGGGCAAGCTGCACCGCCTCAATACCATTGACCGCTTCATGGACAGAGGCCTTTGGAAATAATCGGTCAATATGAGCTTTTATTAAAGTCATGTTCAATTCAACATCTTCAGCTATGAGTATCGTGGCACTTCCGGAACCCTCTGCCGTACCCAGAGGAGCATCCAATATCTTCGGTTGATTTGGAGTGGCCTGCGGATCGTGCAACTTGCAGAGATAGGAATAGAGGTCGGTGCTTTTGACTGGCTTGATAAGCCGAAAACGAACCCCCAGCTCATCATATTGCTCGTAGAGTTTTTCATCATCTGCTGAGGAGTGAAGGAGGATAATCGGTTGTTTTTCCGTGGAGAGGTGTAGTTTTTCCCGAATCATACGAATGGTTTCAAGACCATCAATATAGGGCATATGGTAATCACAGATAATCACATCAAAGGGCTTTGATGTTTCAAGCAATTTCAGAGCCGTAAGACCGTTGTCACAGGCTTCACTGGTGATATCCCAGTTTTTCAGCATCCCCTCAAGAATGAGACGATTATTCGCATTATCGTCGATAATCAGGCAGCGCTCTATATTTTCAATTGAATCTGTTTCATCCATTTCTCCATGCTCCGTTTCCGCAACAAATTCAAAGTAAAATGTGGTTCCTTCGCCCTGTGTACTGTCCACCAGAATCTTTCCTCCCAGCTTTTTGGCAATAAGATCGGAGATAATGAGGCCCAAACCGGTCCCCCCAAATTTACGTGTGGTGGAACTGTCTGCCTGAGAAAATGCCTTAAATAGCTTCTCTTTCTGTTCTTCCGTAATACCCACACCGGTATCCCGTACAAAGAAGGAGAGTTTTCCCCTGCCATCCTCGATATCCTCATACTGCACTTTGAGCTCCACTTCACCTTCGGTGGTAAATTTCACCGCATTGCCCAAGAGGTTTGCAAGAATCTGCTTAAGGCGTATGGGGTCAGTTACGGCAAAACGGGGCATAGCTTGATCGATATGCAGGAGCAGTTCCAGGTTCTTTTCCCCCGCCTGGTATTTGACAATATCAATACTGTTTTCCAAGAGCTCAATCATATCGGTTTGTATCATTTCCAGGTGGAGCATGCCCGCTTCAATCTTGGAAAAGTCTAAAATATCATTGATGATACCCAAAAGTGTATGCCCCGATACATTGGCATTATCTACATACTGCTGTTGCAGGGGAGAAAGGGGAGTGCTTTTGAGCAGATCGGTAAAACCGATAACTCCGTTTAAGGGTGTGCGGATTTCGTGACTCATATTGGCAAGAAACTCTGATTTTGCGGCGCTGGCCATTTCTGCCTCTGCGGCCATAGAGTTAGCCTGTGCCGTTGCTATTTCAAGCTCATTGTTTATTTCGCGCATTTCTTCTTCCGCCTCTTTGCGTTCGGTGATATCCTGGTGGGTCCCAAGCATGAGAAGCGGTTTTCCATCTTTCGTCCAGGTCACAACTTTTCCACGATCCAGTACCCATACCCATTCACCGTTTTTATGCTTCATGCGCGATTCGTAATCGTAGTATGACCGCTCTCCTCTAAAATGTTCTTCAAGCTGTTTTTCACTTCCCTTAAGATCATCCGGGTGGGCCAAATTCATCCATGTTTCTATGGAAACCGGACTGATTTCATCAAGGGTATATCCGACGATTTCTGCCCAGCGCTCGTTGAAGACTGTTTCTCCGGTCTGAACATTCCACTCCCAGGTACCCACATGGGTTCCCTCAATGATACCGGCAAGTCGCAACCGCTCAGATTCAAGGGCCTGTTCAGACTCTTTTTGATGGGTTTGGTCGTACATATATCCACGAATTGCCGTCAGTTCTCCCGTGTCATTCCGAACCAGTTTTGTAAAATCATAGAACCAGCGATATTCGCCATCCCTGCATTTGAGGCGATAGGACTGTTCGTAGGTGTCTATATGGTTGGAGATATTATGACTCACCTCTTCACCTATCCGCTCAATATCGTCGGGATGTATGAGTTCTGCATATTTAAATTCATCGGACTGCATGTATTGAGGAGTGTAGCCGAGAACCTCCTCAACATTGCGCGACACATTGCGTATCGGCCAGTTGTCGACGGGATCCCACTCTATGGTGAATACCGGGCCTGCGGTGAAAAGATCCCGTTCGTAGAGAAGGGCTGCCTCCGCCTCTTTGCGTTCGGTGATATCATACCCGACAGACTGAAGTTCAGTTACCCGATTGTTTTCACTGGAAATAACATAGTCAGTCCACTCCTGCCACGTGATACTGCCATTCGGCATAATTGCCATGTGCTCGTAGGTAATAGGTTCATTGGTTTCTTTCAAGGTCTTTATATGCTGTAATATCCCCTCCTGCTCTTCCTCCGGAACAAGATTGAGAAAGGGAGTCCCAAGCAGTTCTTCTTTGTTTGTTCCAAAGGCTGTGCAGTAGGCTTTATTTACGAAGGTAATGGTGGTATCAGGGGTAAAACGGCAGATCATCTCTTTTTGTGTGTTTAAAACTGATTCGTACTCCATTTTAAGTTTTTTCAAGTCTTCTTCTGCCTGCTTGCGTTCGGTGATGTCCCGTCCAACTCCCTGTATTTCAACAACGGTATCGTTTTCGTCGAGAATTGCCGTATCTTCCCAGGAGAGCCAGCGCCACCCCTTTTCGGTGAAGGCGCGTTGTTCAAGGGTTACCCGATAAGGAGGTGTGAAGAGCTTATCCATTTCCCTCATGGTATTCTCTCTGTCGTCTTCGTGAACAAGGGGAGTAAAGGAGTTACCTAAAAGTTCTTCCTGGTTTTTTCCAAAGGTCTTGCAGTATGCATTGTTTACATAGGTGAGTCGATTATCCGTATCAACTCGTACAATAAGATCCGTTTGAGATTCAATGAGCCCTTTGTACCGTTTTTCACTCAACGCCAATTGTTCACGATTCTCTTTCTCTTCAGTAATATCCCAGTTGGTACCGATGACGTTCACAGGATTTCCGTGGGAATCAAAGAGTACTTCTGCCAGCCCTCGAATATGATGTATAGAACCATCTGGCCACACTATGCGAAACTCAGTGTCAAATTTATTTTCCCCTCGCAGAGCTGCCTGGACCTCATCATTGACCCGTGCCAGATCATCCTGGTGGGTGTATGCCTCCCATGCCTCATAGGCATTGGTAAACTGCTCTCTGCTAATACCATAGAGCTTGTACATCTGATCGTCCCAGGAGAGGCTGTTTTTCACCGGATCAAATTCCCATACCCCAACACCACCTGCTTGTGTTGCCAGGGTTAACCGGGTTGTCGCAGAGTGTAATTTCTCGCGTGCTTCTTTCTTGAGCAGAGTTTCTCCCAGAAGTTGAGCCAATAGTCTCAGGTTACGAATTTCGCTTCTATCCCATGTACGCCATTCTGTGACTGCATCAAAGCCGATAAATCCCCATATTCGGTTGTCAGTGACGATAGGCACGCACAGGAGGGACTGTATATTCTGGCGAGTGAATTCCTCTTTCTCGGCAGCTGCCCCTGCGGGAAGCTGAGATACAAGGGGTATATGCACAGTATGGCCGGATTGTATTTGCGACATGAACCAGGGAAATAAATCAACCCGCTGGTTCTGTATTTGATCCATCTGAGACGGTATACCATGGGCACACCACTCGTGGGTGTTTGTCATGGTCTCGTAATTTGGGGAGAATATAAAAAGATAGCTGCGATCGATATGAAAGGTGGTACCAATTTTTTTGAGAAGGGTGTGTATATCTGTATCATAGGTCTCTTCTGTGGTTTTTACAAATTGTGCTGCTATCTCGGAAACAATTGTCTGAAATGACAAGTTGTATTCCAGGGCTTCCTCCGCGTGCTTGCGCTGGGTGATGTCAATATTGGTTCCTGTCCAGCGAATAGGTTGGCCGGCAGAGTCTTTTTCAATCTCTCCACGGGTTAATATCCACCGCCAACTACCATCTTTTGCCTGAAGGCGATGTTCTACCTCATAGGATTTGCTTTTTCCATCCAGATAGTCATTGATATGTTTCTCTATTCGATCAACATCGTCAGGATGCCAGAGGTTTTGCCAACCAGAAAATTTATTGGGGATTTCGTGGTCTTCATAACCGAGCATTTTCTTCCACTGTTCGGAGAAAAACACAGTATTGTTGATCATATCCCAGTCCCAAAGACCGACACCAGTACCTGAAATCGCAAGATTATATCGTTCTTCACTGATTTTGAGTTCTTCCTCCGCTTGCTTGCGGTCGGTAACATCAAGAATAAACCCGTCCAGATACTGAACGTGCCCATCCTCATCCTTTATGGCGATTCCCTTTTCATAGACCCAGCGAAGAGATCCGTCCTTATGGCGAACCCGATATTCTATTTCCCAGGGTGCATTTGCGTGTATTCCAGCTTCAACTGATTGAGCAACAAACTGCTGGTCATCAGGATGAGTAAGCTCACCATAGGACGTTTTGGCATTGCCAAGGAGTTCTTCTGCGGTATATCCGGTAATACTGTCAATCTGAGTTGTTAGAAACAACATTGTCCAGTCTTTATCGGCCTTACAGCGGAAGGTGATACCGGGAACATTGTTTACCAGAGACTGGTATTGTTCCTGGCTCTGCCGGAGTTTTTCTTCAGTATCCTTCAGTTGTGATATATCAACTGAGACACCAAGGGTTCCTTTCAAGTTGCCATGGGAGTCTAATAATGGCTCTACGGTGAAGAGGGCGGGGAATACCTCCCCATTTTTTCTGATTAGCTTCGGCTCTATGGTGAATCCTTCGTGAGTTTTTTCAAGCTTTTCAACATATTCTGATAATAGTGCCGCTTCTGCGGGCTCATGTAATGTCGCTACCGGAGCGCCAATCATTTCCTCTTGGGAGTATCCAAAAATTTCTTCTGCACCGGGACTGAATTCTTCAACAACGGCATGAAGATCTGTTACAACGAGTGCAACGGATCGGGCCGACTCAATTACAGAACGAAGCTTTTGCTCGTTTTCCTGGAGGGTTTTCTCCATTTCTTTTTGCTCTGTAATATCAAGGGATAAAATAAAAACCCCCTGCGGCACAGGCTTCATACGTAATTGAAACCATCTTTGAGAACCATCTTCATATGCGAATAGATTTTCTAATATTTCAGAGGATTTATCTTCCATGCATGTTTGTATCTTTGCAAACATGTCTGTTATTTCAATGCCGGGATACACATCCGCCATTTTCTTTCCTACAAGCTCTTCTTTTGTCTTTCTACCTTGCTTTTCAGCGGTATTGTTGATAAATAAATACTCATAGTTTTTACCTATTATTTGACATCCTTCGGTCATCGTTTCAAATAACGTACGATATCGTTCTTCTGATTCGCGTAGTTGTATTTCAGCATTTTTACGCTCGGTGATGTCGCGGTAATACCAGATTCTTCCATAATACTCATCATGAGTGCCAAAGGTAGGAGAGGAATACCGTTCGAGTATTTTTCCGTCCTTGAGATATATCTCGTCATAACTTTTTTCATGCTTGTTTTCAGATAGGTCATGAATCCGCTGGGCAAATCCATCCGGGTCAGTTAGTTTGGGAAGGACATGCTCTAATGCCTCTTCTCCGGACTGTTCGGACATAACACTATCAGGGATGCCCCAGATATCGGCAAAACGCTGATTGAAAAACCTGATCGTGTCTTTCTCATCTACAAAGAGAATGCCGTCCAGGGAAACCTCCATCTGAGTTTTCATGAGAGCATTCTGAAACGCGAGCTCTCTCTCGTGCTGTTTTTCTTCGGTCACATCCACCTGCACACCAAAATGACCGGTGATCCGCCCCTTCTCATCATAGAGACAGATGTAATCCCCTTTGATTATAATAGGCGTTCCATCCATTTTTTGCTCATAGGTTTCTACATGCCATTTGCCCTTGTCAAATAAACCAGTCCAGATCTCTCTTGCGTGTTCAAGGTCATGCTTGAATAACTCCCGAACAGTAATGCCCACAAACTCCTTTTCTCGTGCCCCGTACTGATCCAGCATTGCTTGATTCACCCGTGTCATCTTTTGGCGATCCAGTACATATTCGATCATTTTCTTTTTGTCTGTTTTTTCGTTCCATTCAATGGGTTCATCGAGCATGCACATAAAAAATCCGTGCAGGGACTGATTGAAGAACATATCAATCTGCTGTTTGTCCGAAAGAAGCTGTCTTTCAGATAGTACCTTCTCCGTCACATCACGGGCTGCGGCATAAATAACATTTCCTTTCGGATGTGAACGCCACTCGATAAAGCGGTAGGAACCGTCCTTGCATTTATATCTATTGGTAAATTCCAGCACATCGTCGCCCTTGCCAAGCTTTGCCATGGCGCCCAGGGTGGCGTCCATATCGTCAGGGTGAACAAATTCCAGGAATTTTCTGTTATTCAGCTCCTCTGTGGAATAGCCAAGTATGCGGCTCCATGCCTCATTGGTCTTGATGAAATTTCCTTCTATATCGGCAATACAGAGCAGATCAAGATTGACCGAAAAGAATGCTTCCAATTCTTCTGTCTGTTTTTTACTGGCTGTAACATCTCTCTGAACTCCTACAAAGGAGATGATTTTCCCAGATTCATCCGTGATTGGCTGTACCTTGTACTCACAATGGAAAAGACCACCATCTTTTCGACGGTTTATTGATGTACTCTCATACACCTTCCCGGATGATACCGTCTCATAGAGTTCCTGCTGTATCTTCTGTGACATGGCTTCGGCATTAAATATATCCGGACTTTTTCCTATGAGCTCTTCCGGTGTGTATCCATAGAGCTTTTCGGCGGCACTGTTTATGTAGGTTATTTTGAACTGCGTATCGGTAACAACAATTGAATCATTCACATTTTCAACAATTGTGCTTTTAAATCTCAGGTTTTCTTCTTTTTGTTTACTGGCCGTAATATCAATAAACATGGTCGTAAAAAAGAGCTTTTCCGTGGAATAGACATGCACCCGGTACCATTTATTCAGAGGCTCACTGTACTGCTCAAACTCCTTTTCTCCACCATTAAGGGCGACCTCTCCATAATAAGAAATCCAGTCAAACTCAGCTTTTTCGATGCCGGGAATGGCATCAGTGACCGTTTCCCCTATTATGGCATCAGCCTTGACCCCCGTGAGTTTTTCAAAGGTGCCATTGACTTCCAAAAATTCATAGTCAACGGGTGTTCCGCTCTCATCAAGAAGAATACGGTGGTGGGCATAGCCCATGATGGGGCTGTTTAGAATTGGGTTGTTTTCCATTTGTATTCTCCTCTCATTTACTGTCGGTACACATCATACCATGATTGCATTGCTGGTGAAACAAATCATCTTTTGGGGATATATTTGAGAACGCCGTAGTGCCTCATGTTGCACGGAAATGTCCGCCCTATGTATGGAAATGCATCATATCTCATGGGCGACTTCCTCGAATAGAGACCAGTATCTCCACCAACTCCTCTTTCCGAAATGGTTTGCTCAAAAAACCACTCACACCCTGTTTTTTCAGCTCTGCCATGTCCTCATTTTTGGCAAAACCAGATGAAATAATGATGGGGATATCCGGGCGAATCTTGCGTAGTTTATAGAAGGCTTCGCGGCCCCCCATGGTTGGCATTATCATATCAAGGATCACAACATCGATCTCGTGTTGTGCTTCCCGAAAGGTTTGGACCGCTTCTTCACCATTGGTGGCACAGATTACTCCATACCCGATACTGCGAAGGTGTGAGGTTGCGACAACACGAATGAGCTCCTCATCATCCACCACAAGCACAGTCTGTCCAGAGGCATCGGTGAGATCTTTCTGTTCAATGGTTCTGCGAACGGTCTCGCCGGTTACCGGCAGATAGATATGAAAGACCGTGCCCGTTCCCACTTCAGAATAGACCGTTACAACGCCCTGGTGTTCCTGTACGGTGCCAAACACCGCGGAAAGCCCCAGACCAGTCCCCTTGCCGGAATCCTTGGTGGTAAAAAAGGGCTCAAAGATACGTGCCTGCACCTCTGATGACATACCACACCCCGTATCGCTTACAGATATGTCAAGATATTCACCGGGGGTAATATCGAAGGGGGAGACCTCACAATACTCTTCATCGAGAATGAGGTTTTCCAGTGTAAATGTCAGAGTTCCTCCCTCGGGCATGGCATGAGATGCGTTTATTCCAAGATTTACAAAGACATTTTGGAGGAGCGCATCATCACCGATCACGGATGTTTGCAGAGCACTGTTTTCGACAGATACTGTAATGCTTTTATCAATGGTGTGCCGGAGAAGCTCAACTGTTTCCTCCACAATGTGAGCACAGTTTACCGCACTGCTTACTTTTGCACCTGTGCGGGAGAACGTAAGCAGCTTCTTTGTCAATCTACCGGCTCTGTCTGCGGCAGTTATAATCATATCAATTAATTCATCATGCTTTTCGGGAGAGTTTTTTCCACTTTTGAGCAGTTCTGCAGCCCCCAGAATTCCGCCAAGGGCATTGTTGAAATCGTGAGCCACTCCTCCCGCAAGCTGCCCCACGGCATCCATTTTTTGAGATTGGTGGAGTTCTTCGGTGAGTTTAGCCTGTTTTTCGTCATCCCTGTGTTTCTGTGTCATATCAATATGGGTTCCTACAGTGAGATCAGAGGGAGTGCCATCATCATTTCTCAGTGTCTGCCCACGAGACCAGATCCAGACGTCACTGCCGTCTTTATGTATCATGCGAAAGTAGTTTTCATACATTCCCTGTGAACCGCCACTGAGGTAATCGGCAAAATGACCGGATGCCCGGTCCCGGTCATCGGGATGAAGCAACTCAACCCATACCTCCTTGATATTCTCAGAACCATCCATCGAAAATTCCTCAGGATCATATCCCAGCATAGTGAAGTATTCAGGACTGCACCAGAGGTAATTTGAATCCCTGTGATACTCCCACGCTCCGGTGTTTGAAACGGATATGATAGATCGGAAGCGTTTCTCACTATTAATCAAGGCAAACTCAGCTTGTTTTCGCTCAGTAATATCCAATAATATACCCTGAAATTCCATAATGGTACCATCAGAACCACGAATCACCGTGGTGCGATCTTCAATCCAATGTATTGATCCATCTTTTCCAATGATGCGATACTCTTGATGATACGTATCGATATTTCGGGATGTATAATTTTCAATCTCTCGATTCATTTGTTCTAAATCATCAGGGTGCACTATTGAAGCATGCTGCACCCGTCCACTTAAAAAGTCATCGGGGGAATAGCCAAACTGGATAATGTTTCCTGAAACCATACTCACTGGCCAGCCCTCTTCATTTCTCCACGTAACAGAAATAACCTTACTATTTTCAACAACCAAATGAGCCTGTTTGAGTTCTTGCACTGTCGCAGTATTCAATTCGTGCAATTTCACCTGTCGTTCATTGTACTCCATGAGTATCACCGCGCTTATGGAACTCACGACAAAAAATACAAGAGCTGCAACCACAGAATCCGGGGAGTACAATGTGTTGGCAATAAACGGAAATGTTCCTGTTACGAAAATAGAGATACAGAGTACATAGATGCACCAAAACAGCGTCCCAGCGCCAAAACAGAGTGCCAGTGTTTTTCCCTTACGGTGAGCCCAAGAAATAGGGGGAAGACCGAATACACGCCGTACCATATTTGTTTTATGCAGTGCAACAACAGCCATAATAATGGCAAATATATTGATAGGCCCCTTTGTGGAAATGGCTTTCAATGCTCCTTGTGAAATGGAGGTCGAAGCATCGGGATACCAGATTGGAGGATTCAAAGCCAGCAAGGGGGGGTAGGTGAAATAGATACACAGTCCCCAACAAAGAGCATAGAGTAGGCTCACTAAGAGTATGTGATTCCACCACCCGGGATTTCGCCTTCGCATTTCCGCGAAATACCCCATATACACATAGAGGAGTATGTACAACACAACTGATGCGATATTGGCATACCCATTTCCAGGCCAGAGCAGAAATGGGAAGAATCCACCGAGCCCCAGGAGACCACTGAGTAAGCCGTAACGTGCCCCATACAGTAGTGCTACGAGAAGAGGAAGTGCAAACCCCCAATGAAGGGTGATGCGTGTGTTTTCCATGATCACATCAAAACGCAGTCCTGAAACCCACAACCCCACAAAGCCAAAAATAATTGCAGTCCAAAATTTTCTATCTACCTTCATAGAATCTCCCCTAAACGTAGCATGTGCGGTGCTCATGACGTATGTACCCCTTCGCCCAACATCTCCGCCAGCTCCTCTGTATGTACAGCCTTTGCCACGGTGTCATTATTCATCTCCTGTGATTATGGGAACCTGTACGATGGAAAGATAGAGCCCAAGCTGTCTGATGGCCTTCACAAAGGCATCATATTCCACGGGCTTGGTGATATAACTGTTACAGCCCATTTCGTGACAATGGGCCACCTCACGTGGATCGTCGGTGGTGGTAATCATGATTACCGGTATTTTACAGAGCTCATGATCATTCTTAATTTTTTCGAGCACCTCGGTGCCGTCCATTTTGGGCATGCGTATGTCAAGCAGGAGTACGTAGGATGTATTTTGTTCCCGGTGGGGCCCCTCACCTTGTCTGAAGAGAAAGTCATGCACCTCCTGCCCGTCTTTGAAATGTATGACCGGGTTGGCAATACCTGCCCGGGAAAGGTTTTTACGAATGAGCTGCGCATGTCCCGCATCGTCCTCGGCTATGAGGATACGTACTTCTTTTTTCATCGGTGTTGCTCCTTGTAAAGAGTTCATTGGGGTCCCCTTCATTCTATATATTTGCGTTTTATGGTGTCGTTGTAGCGCGGGGAAGAACTACGGTGAATTCACTGCCCGTTCCCACTTCTGAATGTACCCGTATTTCTCCCTTGAGTCGTGTAAGCATCTGCTGTACCAGGGTGAGTCCGAGGCCCTCACCGTCTGAAGTCTCTGGTGAAAGCCGGTGAAAAAGCTCGAAGATATGCGTACGATGATTCTCGGCAATACCGATGCCGGTGTCAGCAATCCGGTATTTCACCGTGTGTTCTTCAACTTCACCATCTATGGTTATTTTCAGTGGCCGATGGGGATCACGGTACTTGATGGCGTTGTCGATGAGATTGGAAAATACCTGGGTGAGCTGTACGGCATCACCGCGGCAGGGGGGCAGTTTCTGTATGTATAGTGTAATGTCTGCTTCTTGTATGACAAAGGCAAAGGATTCCCGTAGCCGTGCGAGACAGGTGTTCATATCTACATCCTCAATTTTCAGAGCGGCCCGTCCCAGGCGCGAGAGACGAAGAATGCCTTTAAGGAGTGTATCCATTTGTGCGGCGCTGGTACGGATATGTTCGATAGAATTTTCCATGTTAGAAAATTCTCTTCGCAGGGCTGCTTCCAGGGGGGCTCTTTCTGTGGTGCTCTCCAGTACTGCTGTGATATCTTCCATAGAGTAGGCTATCTCACGGCTGAACCCATCCACATTCACCAAGGGTGAACGCAGGTCGTGGGAGGCGATATATAAGAGCTGCTCAAGTTCTTTGTTCTTTGCAGCTATGAGGGATTGATATTCTTTTGCTTCACTGATGTCAGAGGTTATGGTGGCAAAACGGTTTTTGTCGGGTGATACCACCGAGATGGCGAAGTGCTTGTCCATGGGAGCGAAATAGGTTTCGTAGTGGTATGGCTCGCCGGTGATGCCTACGCCGGCAAACTCTGTTAGGTAAGGCGCTTCGGGCGTAACGTACACCTCGGTTGCCAATTTTCCCACGGCATCCTCCCGTGGTATACCGGTGATGCGCGTGAAAGCGTCGTTGCAGTCGGTGATGCGGTAGTTCACCGGCGTGCCGGCTTCGTCAAAGACCAGCTCGTGGAGTACAACCATTTCGGTCATGGAGGAAAAGAGGGCAGAAAGCTTTGCTTCGCTTTCTTCCAAGGCCTCTCTTGCCTGTTTTTGCTCAGTAATATCCCGTACAACTGCCATAATTCTATCTTCTCCGGCAATCGTAACAAGTTTAAGCACATTCTCTGAATAGAAAAGTTCTCCGTTCTTCTTTCTGTTTTGCCATTCAAAGACTACGGGGGCCCCCTGCGCAGCTTTCTCTATCAAGGAAGATATGCGTTCGCTGGAATAGATTTCCTTTGGTGCCGAAAGATCCGTCACAGTGAGGTGAGAAATCTCCCGCCGTTCATACCCATACATGCGTAACATGGTATTATTGACATCTACAATTTCTCCGGTGCTAATGTCATGAATAAAGAGGGCATCGGAGATGTTGTCAAATATTTCCTTATAGGTTTGCTTTGCCAGGAGTATTTCCTGCTCATAGGTTTTGTTTTTCGTGATGTCCAGGGAGTATTCAATAACCTGGACAACTTCTCCATGGGTATCGAATACCGGGAAGGCATGGATCTCAACATACTGAGGAGCGCCAGTTTTGGTAAAATGGGTATGTTCTACGGTGAAACGGTCTTTTCTCTTGAGCACCTCCGCAAGAGGACAGGGGTCCTCTTTTCCCGTACAGGGGGTGTCTTGGTTATGAGAGATAGAAAAACAGGTGTGGCCCACAGCAGCAGTACCACCATAGGCGGTATTTGCCATGGCAATGGTGTGGTCTGCCACATTAATTACAGCAAGGGGATGGGTAATGGAATTAATAATGGTGTGTAAGAAGGTGTTTTTTTATGCAATTCTTCCTTTGCTCTTTTTTGATCCGTCACATCACGGGCTGCGGCATAAATAACATTTCCTTTCGGATGTGCACGCCACTCGATAAAGCGGTAGGAACCGTCCTTGCATTTATATCTATTGGTAAATTCCAGCACATCGTCGCCCTTGCCAAGCTTTGCCATGGCGCCCAGGGTGGCGTCCATATCGTCAGGGTGAACAAATTCCAGGAATTTTCTGTTATTCAGCTCCTCTGTGGAATAGCCAAGTATGCGGCTCCATGCCTCATTGGTCTTGATGAAATTACCTTCCATATCGGCAATGCAGAGCAGATCAAGATTGACCGAAAAGAACGATTCAAGTTCATCTGTGGTACTTTTGAGTTGTTTCATGCTTCTGCGCAGGCGGAATACGAGAAGGAGTAAAACCAGACTGATACCTGCCGCAAAAGTCATAAATATCCACGTTCGGCGAATGAGACTTTGTGTAAGGGCTGCTTGTTGAGACATATCTACAAAGGCGCCAACCAAGCCGGCAACATCGCCGTCTATATCATGAAACACCTTCTTTCCGAAAATGACGGGACGATTCTCCCCCTCTGCATCGCGTACGGTGGATTCATATATTTGATGTGCAGGTTCATCCATAAGGTCAAGGTCTGCTTGATGATACTGCTGTGCCATTTCACCTGGCCAGAGGTCGAAGACTGTTTTTCCCACTAATTCCTCGGAAGATACTCCTGTTATTTCACTGAAATAGTCGTTGCTGCCAAGATAGCGACCGTGGCGATCTTTATAGAAAACTGCAACCGGAATGGCTCTGAGAAGGGCATCCTGGAACTGCTGCTGGCGGAGGATTTCCTGCTTTGCTTCTTTTCTTGCAGTAATATCCAAAGCAGTGAAGACTACCCCCTCACTCAGATCATTAGGATTTAGGGGGGTGGATGAAAGAATGATATTTCTAATTTTACCATCTTTTCTCTGCCAGCGGGTCTCCACTCTTCCGGTCCCTTTTTCGGCAATCTGGCGGTATTTCTCTGTTCCAACATACTCGGATTCCTCTTGAGTTGGGTAGAGCATCCGGGCACTCTGCCCAAGAATTTCTGACTCCTCATACCCCGTAAGATCGAGGATATACTCGTTGACCATGACCATAACTCGATTCTCAACCATGCCGATACCGGCAGGAGCAGTTTCCATGATTGTCTGAAGCATTTTCGGAGTATGTTGCATCTTAGAAGTATTTTCTCCGTGCACCGGCAGTGATGTGCTGATAAAAGCACAGAGAGTTATCACAAGGGAGGCCACATTTATGTGTACTGGTTTTTGTATCCTTACAAGGTGATGGCGGAAGGGTATTGCTCTCTGTACTGCTGCGTCACAGTTGGTGCTCCATTTTGTTATCTGTGTATGCAATCGCGGTATTTTCATCTCGGTCCTCCATGAATTGTTGTGAGGATTTTTGCAAGCTCTGTTTGTTGAAAGGGCTTATGGAGTACCCCCTGCACCCCCTGTTTTTTCAGTTCTGACACATCTGCTTGGTTGAAAACCCCTGAGGCTATACCAATAGGAGTATGAGGGCTGATCTCCCGGAGTGCTCTACAGGCTTCCCGACCACCCATGACCGGCATATGCAGGTCGAGAATAATGAGGTCAATTTCATCCTGTCTCTGTCTGAAAATGGAGAGGCCTTCCGTGCCGTTTACGGCACAAATGGTTTCATATCCCATGGAACGAAGCAGTGCTGAAAGTGTGGCTCGGATACTCTCTTCATCATCAATTACTAAGATTGTACCGGAGCCACCTCCTAAACCATCTTCTACGGTCTCTTTCTGTATAGATTCCTCAAACACCGGAAGGTAGATATGGAACACCGTACCTTTTCCTACTTCAGAACTCACCGTAATTTCTCCTTGGTGTTCCTGCACTGCACCGTATACTGCTGACATACCAAGGCCGGTTCCTTTTCCCTGTTCTTTGGTTGTAAAAAAAGGCTCGAATATTCGCTGTGTAATCTCCGGGGGCATGCCACAACCGGAATCACGCACGGAGATTTTTAGATATGCACCGGGGGAAATGTCAAAGGGAGAGGTCTCACAATACTCCGCATCGAGGATCTTGTTTTCAAGGGTGTAGGTAAGAGTACCTCCCTCAGGCATGGCGTGTGCAGCATTAATTCCCATGTTCATAAGGGCATTTTGTAGTATGGAGGCATCTCCTCGTACACAGGTTGTTGTGGCATGAGAATCAATTGAAATTGTGATAGACCGATCAATGGTATGAGATAAGAGGGAGACCGTATCATGCACTATGGTATCTACCTCTAGGGTTTCTTCTATTTTTGTGTCCTGCCGGGAAAAGGTGAGCAATTTACTTGTGAGACCACTGGCACGGTTGGCGGCGGTTAAAATAATATTGACATATTCGTGCTGATCATCAGTGAGGTTTGTCCAATCTTTCAAAAGCTCTGCCGCACCAATTATTCCTCCAAGGGCATTGTTGAAGTCGTGGGCAATGCCGCCGGCAAGTTGACCGACGGCATCCATTTTTTGTGATTGATTGAGCTGTGAACGAAGTGTTTTCTTTTCAGCAATCGCCTTTTTCATCTGTTTCTTCATAGTGGCATTCTCTATGACACGTTCAACCATTGTTGGAATACGATCAATCAGGTTGGTATCCTTAGGTACGTAGTCAGCAGCGCCAAGTTTCATTATTTCCACAGCAAGTTCTTCGTTTCCCTGACCGGTCATCATGATAAAGGGGGGAAGCTCACCGCGTTTTTTCAGGGTAAGCACCACCTCTTTCCCGCAGATATCGGGAAGACCGTAATCAATAAGCAAGAGTGAGGGCGCCAGGGTCTTCACTGAATGAAGCGCTGCTTTTCCACTGGAGGCATGTTCCACGCTGTACCCGACTCTTTTGAGGCTTCTTGCTATGAGGTGGCAAATCCCGGAGTCATCATCTACAACGAGGACTCTCTTTTCTTTCTGGGAGGCATTTTTTTCGGTGTCTCTTTTATGGCGTGCCAGCTCTTGAGAAGGTGATTCTATCTCTACAAACATGGTCGTAAAAAAGAGCTTTTCCGTAGAAAACACATGTACACGGTATACTCGGTTAAGTGGCTGACTATACTGCTCAAAGGTGTTTTCGCCACCTTGAAGGGCAATTTTTCCGTAAAAACCAATCCAATCGAAAGTTGACTGAGTAAGGGCCGGTAGTACCGTTTTAACGGTTTTCCCGATAATGTGAGATGCCGCAAGTCCGGTACACTTCTCAAAGGCCTCATTTACTTCGAGAAACTCGTAGTCGATGGGGATCCACTTCGTATCAAGGATAATACGATGGCGTGCATAGCCGACGATGGGGATTTTGAGCATTGAGTGGGAGATATTGACCACAGGACAGCCTCTAGAGTAAGATCGTATCAGTACAGGGTACCATTTCTATCATGCCGTGTCAATACATTTATCTTACACGGGGAAGGGCGTAGTATGGTGATGAGTGCCAAATTATTGATTTTATGTGTGGTGCAGCAAATCCTGTACGTGTTTTTTTATTCCATGTCTGTCCACAAAAAGCATGATGGATTATGCCTTGGTGAGGAGTAATTTTTTTAATACAAAAAGAGGGCCGGTCGATTGTACGACCGGCGTATCCTATGCGGTGATATCTGCAAGTTGTGTGGAAATATACCGTTCTCCCGAATCGGGGAGGATGACCACGATGGTCCGTCCCCTGTTTTCTTCCTTCGATGCGAGACGCCGGGCAGCTTCCACGGCTGCTCCGCTGGAGATTCCCACCAGAATACCCTCCCTTTGGGTTACCTCCTGGGCAGCGGCAAAGGCATCTTCATTGGTGACCCGTTCCACGGAGTCTATAATTTTTCTGTTGAGATTTTTAGGAATAAATCCGGCACCGATACCCTGTATCCGGTGCGGTCCCGGTCTGCCCCCCGATATGACAGGGGAGGCGTCGGGTTCAACGGCAACCATCTGTACGGAGGGCTTTTTCTTTTTGAGCACTTCGCCGATGCCCGTAATTGTCCCCCCCGTTCCCACTCCGGCGACCACAATATCAACAGCTCCTTTTGTATCCTCCCAGATTTCCACGGCCGTAGTACGGCGGTGTACCTCCGGGTTTGCGGGGTTTTCAAACTGCATGGGGATAAAGGCATTTTGTATCTGTGAACCCAGTTCCTTTGCCCGTTTTACCGATCCCACCATGCCTTCATTTCCCGGGGTAAGAACAAGCTCTGCCCCCAGCATCTGCACAAGCTTTCTTCTTTCTATGGACATGGTTTCCGGCATGGTAAGTATCAAACGATATCCCTTGGCAGCACAGATGAAGGCCAGGCCGATTCCTGTGTTTCCCGAAGTGGGTTCAATGACCACGCCCTGAGGTTTCAGTTTTCCCGCAGCCTCAGCTGCTTCTATCATGGATGCGGCAACGCGGCATTTTACACTGTTGAGGGGATTAAAGGATTCTACCTTTCCCAATATGCGTGCCGGGAGATCACGGGATATTTCCTGCAGGTGTACCAAGGGAGTTGCCCCCACGGCGTCTGTGATGTTCGTGTATATTTTTCCTCTGAATTCAGATGTTTTGCTGCTCATATGGAGTACTCACTTTCATGATCAATGTCATATTTAAACAGTTTTGAAATGCGCTGTTCCAGGTCTTCAAATTCCGGTGAAGAGCGTCTGCGGGGACGCTGGGTATCAACGGTAAATCGATTTCGTATGGATCCGGGGTTTGATGAAAACACCACCACTTCATCAGAAAGATATAGGGCTTCCTGTATGTCGTGAGTTACCAGAATAATGGTAACCCCCGTTGATTCCCACAACTCCAGAAGTTCATCCTGCAGCCGTTCCCTGGTGAGGGCGTCAACGGCGGCAAAGGGTTCATCCATCAATATGATTTTGGGTTCCACTGCTAAGGCGCGGGCCAGGGCAAGGCGCTGTCTCATGCCTCCGGAGAGTTGCGCAGGATATTTGTTGAGGGAGTTTTCCAGCCCCACTTTTTTTAAATAACCCAGGGCTTTTTCCTTTCGCAAACTACGGCGTACCCCCCGCATTTTCAGGGCAAAGACAACATTGTGCAGTACGGTCATCCAGGGAAAGACAGCATAGTCCTGAAAAATCACGGCGATATCATGCTTGGGTGCGTTTCGTATGAGACGGTTTGCAAGGGGAGATAAAAAACGGTATCTCCGGCGATAGTCCTCCATCTCTTTTCGTGTGGCCGGAAGGGGCTCCAAAACACGAACACCGTCAATATAGACTTCTCCTTCCGTGGGAGCCTGCAGACCCGCCAACACCTCCAGAAAGGTTGACTTACCACAGCCCGACGGCCCCAAAAGAGAAACAATCTTTCCACTCTCCACCGTGAGCGATACGGATTGAACCGCCGTCAATCCCTCGGCATTTCCGTCTTCATTTACCACGGAGAAAAATTTTGTTATTTTTCGGGCTTCAATCATGAACGACCTACTTTCCACAGTGCAAGCTTAATCTCAGTATATTTTAATATCTCAATCATCGTCCATCCTATTCCCCCTAAGAGCATCATGCAGGCCACCATGTGGGGGATCTGAAAAAAGTCCTTTGATTCCACAAGAAGAAAGCCGATCCCCGTTCTTCCTCCATTTGTTTCTGCTATGACAAGCATAACCAGTCCCATGGCAACACCGGTCTTGATACTCATAATAATTGCCCCCAGGGAGTGCCAGAAATAGACATTGAGAATGAGGGTGAGCTCACTGGCGCCAAGACTCCGTGCTGAGGCAAGGTAGCGTGGCTCCGTATCCTTTACCGCCTGATAGGTGTTGAAGAGTATGGGATAGAAGGCTCCCAGAAAGATGAGGAAGAGTTGCATGGGAAGGCCCACGCCAAAAAAGATGATGGTAATGGGTACCCATGCCGGGGGCGGCACCGGTGCAAGGAGCTGAAAGAGGGGGAGGATGTGTTTTCTGATAAAGATGTTCCACCCCATGAAAATCCCCAGGGGGACCGCCGTAAAGATGGCAAGGATGAGGCCCAGAAAAAATCGTGTTAGACTGTGACGGGTGTGCATGAGAAGATCTCTATTTGCCAGAAGATCTCCAAAGGCATCTCCAATATCACTCAGGGGGGGGACAAGGGAGGAGGATACCATCTCTGTTCGGGGGAGGAGCTCCCACGCAAGAAGAAGAGGGATGAGGATTGTGATAAACTCCCGGGAAAAGATTGATCCCAGGGAGTTTCGTAAAAATATGCCTCCTTCCCGTAGGAGCAGGTGTGTGCCTTTTCGTTCATATCTATTCATGAATACCTCGTGTATTTCTTTGGGTTGCGGTGTGTCCGGTCAGGCGTGCCTGTCCGGTGAACTCATCGTCAAAACGAACTCCCTCCACCCGTTGTCCGTGTCCCTGATGGCGGATATACTGTTCCAGAGCATGGGACTCTCCGGGGGAAAACTCCGCCAAGGGGAGATCGACATCTCCTAAAAGAGGAAACTGTTGCGCAAGAACCCGGCGTAGTTTTTCCGGTGAAAGGGCCTCTCCCTGAGAGAGGTGGTGCGGGAGAAATTCCGGTGCAAAGGGGGCACTTTCAGCAAGAAGGAGCACCTGTTCCACCTGGGCGGTGATGTTACAACAGTCATCACCGGGCTCAAAATCCCACTTCTGAAAGAGGATCTGATGCCCCTCCCGGGCAAGGGGACCCATGGATGATCCTCGTATGAGGGCTCCGTCCACGGTGCCGCTTGACAGGGCGGGTACCATTGTCTCATAGGGAAGCACCACAAAACGTATATCTGCGATATCGATGTCATAGCGGTGGAGTTCCTCGGCAAAGATGTGCAGCTCTTCGGCCACGGGGGATGATACGGCAAGACGTGTGCCCGGAAGATCCCCCAGACGTATGTCAAGGGATGAAGATATGGCAAGGGTGGCCCCGAAGGGGTACTCGTAGATTCCTCTCACGTGCATAGATCTGCCTGCGGGAGCCTCAAGGAGAAGGGCTGCTTTTTCAGGGGACATGAGGGCAGCATCAATCTCCCCTGCCATGAGGGCATAGCCCACATCATCTTCACCGGAAAAGGGCACAAGGAGAATGCTGTCATTCTCCTGTGCTACATAGAGAGAGGCCGTGACGGCTGATCCCGTATGGCCAACCCGTATTATCGCTTCCCCCGCATTTTTGCGGGAGGTTGCCCTGAATGCTGCAAGGAGTACCACAAGCAGGCAGACAGGGAGGATTTTCATTGCAGTACTCATCATATTCTCCTTTTAATTCCAGGTGATACCCTTAAATTCCTGTGCATAGAGGTCAGTACCGGGATTACTTCTGATATTGCCAAGGCCGATAAGCTCATCGGCAAGAAAGGACAATCCCTCCTGATCAATCTCTGTTTGAAAGAGGAGTCGGTTGTTTCCATTGATGATTGCATCCCGTGGGGATTCTGTATATTCCACGGCAATATCCACAATGTTTTCGGCAACGGGGTCTTCCAGGATAATACGGTTTGCTTCTTCCACTGCTGCGATAAGCGCTTTTGCCGCATCACTGTTGTTTTGCAGAAAGGCGTTGCGGGCATTAATGGTTCTGCAGGGAATATTGGCAGACACTTCCTGAAAGAGTATGTTGTATCCCCGAAGCTCGGCAATACTGGCATGGGGCTCTTCGAGTATGGCCGCATCCACACTGCCGGATTCCAGAGCAGCCAGGGCAGGACCTCCCGCAAGGCGTTCAAGATTAAAGCCTACGCCCTCTTCCCGTGCCGCCACGGTAAGGGAAATTATGGCTTCACAGGTGGGGGAGATGCCGGCTATGCTTTTTTCATCAAGGTCTGACACTGTCTGGATGGGCGAGTCGGGATCCACAAGCAAGACAGAGGTGCAGGGCTTTTTTACCTGAGAAATAATCTTCATGGGAGCTCCATTTGCCACAGCAGCAATGGCCACGGTGGGGCACGACCAGAAGATGTCTGCCTGCCCGGAAATAACAAGATCCCGAGCGGCGTTGAGGTCTAATACATCGACAATCTCCACTGATACACCGTGCTTTTCAAAAAGCCCCAGTTCCTGTGCAACATAGAGATTGAGGTGGTGGGTGGTCTTGGCGTCGGCCACAACAATGGTGGGAACACTGTCTTCGAGAGCCTGTTCTTCCTTTTCCTGCGTACCACGGTTTGCAATAATCACCACGAGGGCGACTATCACAACAAGGATGGGTATTGTTTTTTTCATAGGTCTGTCCTTTCGGTTCTGTTGGTTTTGTTAAAATGAAGCCTGAAAAATTAATTCAGGGGCAATTCTGTCTATGGATTCAATGTGCCGTGCATCATCGTTTCGGGTGAGAAAGTACCGTATGCGCGGTGTTATTTGCAATCTCTCCACGGGGTAGATACTGTATCTGAGATCAAACTGACCGTAGGTGTCGGTGTGATCGGTGCTGTTTGCAGAACGCGTATCCGTGTTGAGGGCGGCATCAAAGTGGAGATCCGTTTTCCTCAGGGGAACGGTGGTACCAAGGGCTGCAAAAATACCGGATTGGGTAAACTCCTCACCGGGGTCTGCGTTTACTTCGTAGTCAAATTGTGCATAGCCAAATCTACTGCGGACAGTGGCGGGGCCTGCCGCAAACTCTGTGGAAGCTCCAAGGCCGAATTCGTGATCCCCCTCTTCGTTGTCCTGGTTATATTCCCGGTTGATATGGAAAAATCCCTGGGGAGTAATGGTGAGGTGATTCAGGGTGAGGGGTAGGTCGAGGGCAAAAAGCTTTGCACTGGGATAGGCCACGGCGTCTCGCGCCCAGTCCGGTTCCCGTCTGTCTCCTTGATCTACCAGGGAATAGGTCAGTCGGGGGGAAAAGGCGATATCACCTTTCAGAAGGTGAGTTTCTACCTGAAACCCCGCAAGGGAGTTGTGTGTGCCAAGATTCCACCCAAGATGTGCGGCACCGGCATAGCTGTCCTGACCGGGGGCCAGGGAGCGCTCAAGGAGGTCAAGGGCGCCGTGACTGGTAATGGGGAGTATCCCGAAATGTGTCGTCAGGTGATCCGTTGTCCACGCTGCATAGGCCTGTTGGAAAAAGGGGTTCGTGCTTCCCGTGGAAAGATTACCCGAGCTTGTATAGGTCACGGGTTCACCGTTGTAGGTGTTATTTCCAATGAGAAAATGAAGGCTCAGGTGGTCGGAGAGGGTTGCCCCTGCACCAAAGCGGTATCCCAAAAGATGGAGATATTCATTTTTCTCATAGGAGTTATCTGCTGTCTCATGTCTGTAAATATTTCCCCTGAAGCGGTAATTGACAAATCCTTCTGTTTCTACGCGCACTCCATTCCCATCTGCAATCAACGGGGTCAGTGCCGTAAGTACTGTTAGAATAGAAAGGTATACTTTTTTCATGGATACATCCTTGTTAGGGTTTGTTTTGTAGTAAAAAGATATATACATACACTTGGTTGGTGTATATTAAAAATGTACTTTTTTAAAAATTTTTAAAACAGGCGTGACCTTCACTCCAGAAGCCGATTCCTGAGTCTGCGTTCAGGTGTCCCCCATTCCGGTGAAACACCGTAGATCCCCCAAGGGATGCGGCAAAGGCGCGGGCTGTTTCAACGCTACTGTAGGGGTCATCCGTGCTGATATGTACCTCAACGGGGATGGAAAGGGGCCGTACCCTCGTGGAAAACCCCGATATTTTTCCCCTGAGCAGGGGAGAGGTGAGATCCGGCGGGGCCACAAGAAAGAGCCCTCCCACCGATAGGTCAGGATCTGATGCAATCCGCGCAGCCACATGGGTTCCCATGCTGTGGGCGATAAGTACAATGGGCGTATCGTGTAGTGTGCTCAGGGTGTGTACTGTTTTTTCTGCCCAGTGGGGAAAGGATACATGGTCCCATGGGTTTTGCTCAATGCGCCGATAGCCGTGTTTTTTCTCCCACAGGCTTTGCCAGTGGGTGGGGGGAGAGCCGCCCAGTCCTGGCAGGGTAAGGATAGTCATGGATGCCTCGCATACAAAACGCGACTTAGTCGCTGTATATTATGCCCTGAAACCAAAATCATATTCCGGCTCCATAGATGAGTTCTTCTTCCACTTCAGAAATGGTTACGGGTTTTTTGTTGAGGAGGTGGCTGAGGGTGGCCTGTTCCATCATCTCCGTACTCATATTTCGTATTTCAAGAAAGAGCCTTCTGAAGCGGCAGGTTGATTCCTGGGAACACTTTTCATACTCCGTGCTGCTGACGCAGTTTATGGGAGAAAGTGTCCCGTCAAAGAGGCGGATAACCCGCGCCATGGTTAAGCGGGAGGGGGGGATATTGAGCTGATAGCCCCCGTCGCGGCCGGCAATGCCCTTCACCCATCCTTCATTCTTCATATCAAGCATTATGTGTTCCAGAAATCGCTTGGGAATATCGTTTATTTGGGCAAGATCACGGATGGTGTGAAGTGTATCCGTGTGGGCATCTGCTGCGAGGGTCATAAGTGCCCGTAGGGCATAATCGCTTTTTTTTGAGATCTTCATGGGGTGCCTCTTTTAAACACACTGACTAAGTCGTGTTTTTAAAATAGTGCCTGCTTTTGGTAAAAGGCAATATAAAAAGAGAATTCCTGATGTTCAGCGACAGTTACTTTTGAGGTCTAACGACAGTTAGAATTGAGTATAAAATAATATTGGTTTTTCGATGTTAGTTGTTCTTTCTGGCATTATTTTCAGATACCTCATTTAAGCTCATATTCATCCTCTTTTAATCCTCCTTCATTTGTTTCCTGGCAACCTCCATTCGATAGCTTTCAAGGTTTAATTCCAGTATCACACTATGATGCACGATGCGGTCAATTGCAGCGGCAGTTGTCATAGGATCTTTGAAGATCTGTTCCCATTTCGAGAACGGAAGATTGCTGGTTATCATGAGAGATCCCCGTTCATACCTGTGCGCCAAAAAGGTGAAGAGCACTTCCATCTCCTCACGGGTATACTGCACATATCCGATATCATCAATAAGCACAGCATCAAATTTATCCATCTTCTTTAGCGCTCTTTCAACCTCCAGTTCTTTCTTTGCATTCAAAAGCTCTTCTACAAGCCTTCTACAGAGCTTTTGTCAAATGTTGTGTAGGGCTCCTTCCATAAAAATAGTTATGCTGCTTTTTTCACCTCCAATCCATCCTTGTATTTTCGTCCCTCTAAAACATGTGGAATGAGTTTGTATCCCAAGACTCTCTGCCATCGTTTTTGAGCAGATTCAAGTAGCTTAAAGACCATTGCAAATGTCGTTGCAGCCGTCCCCATTCCCCGTGTACTGTTTGTTCTTAATCGTACTGTGGCAAAGGTCGATTCAATAGGATTAGTGGATCTTATATGCTTCCAGTGTTCTCGCGGATAGCTATAGAACTGAAGCAATACATCACTGCCTTTCATCAGACATTCAACCCC
>NZ_ASJR01000029.1 GCF_000474745.1 Chitinivibrio alkaliphilus ACht1
CAGATCAGGAGATCACAGATCAGGAGATCACAGAACAGGAGATCACAGAACAGGAGATCACAGAACAGGAGATTTCAGATCAGGAGATTTCAGATCAGGAGATTTCAGATCAGGAGATTTCAGAACAGGAGATTTCAGAACAGGAGATTTCAGAACAGGAGATTTCAGAACAGGAGATTTCAGAACAGGAGATTTCAGAACAGGAGATTACTGAAAAACAGAGCCATGGCGTTTTAATACAGGCTTCGGTTGATTCTGCCATTGTCTTACTAAACCGAAGTAGAGTGGGCGTAACCCCCTATTCAGCAGACACGACCTTACCAGCAGGAACTTATGAAATAATGATACTAAAGGAAGGGTATGAACGATTTCAAAAAGAGATACACCTTGAAGAACCGGGGCCTCTTCATCTCTCTGCAAATATTTCGCAACTTGTGGATGAAGCAACAGTAGACACCACAAAAGCTAGTGAAGAGCGTGTTATAAAAGGCGAGGAAAAGCCTGACCGAGACAGAACCTTTCAGATTGTAGCAACAAGCATCTTCTCAGCCATGGTTGTTCTCATTATCGCCCTTGAGCTTTCGGAAGGATAAGCCCCCAGCGCTACGATAGTTCACTAAAAAAGCTCCTATAAAGGAGCTTTTTTTATTTCCCACAACATTTTTTATACTTCCTTCCACTTCCACAGGGGCAGGGATCGTTACGTCCCACCTTTGGATGAGTCCGTAAGAGCTGTTGCGGCTTTGGTTTTGCCCCATCTCCACGAGACGCGAAGGTATTTACCCGTGAATGTGACTCTTTGACAGGACGTGAATCATTCGGTCGCGGTCGCTCCACCACTTCAATACGAAACAGCATAGAAGAGATCTGTACGGCTAAATCTTCACGGAACTGTTCAAAGAGCAATAAGCCCTCTTTCTGATATTCAAACAGCGGTTTTTTCTGCCCAAATGAACGGTACTGCACCTCGTCACGAAGATGATCCATTTCGAAAAGATGTTTTTTCCATTTTTCATCAATAACCATAAGGGCAACATTTCGCTCAAGCTCTCGCAAGCGATCAGCCCCAATCCGCTCCTCCTTGTTCTGATAAAAAGAACGAATCTCCCCCCACAGTGAATCAAAAAGAGATTCTACCGTAAGGCCTTGCAAGGAGTACTCCTCCTTAGAAACAACGATGCCAAAGGTACGCGCCATTTCTTCGTTAATTTTATCAAAATCCCACTCCTCGGGATTTTTTGCCCCCGCAGTATGGCGGAGAAGAATGGCCTCAAGGGCACCACCGAACTGATCATTAATTTCAGCGGCAATATCCTCACCAAGAAGGATTGTTTTCCGCAGGGCATACACCTCTTTTCGTTGCATATTCATAACATCATCATACTCTTTGAGATGCTTTCGAATTTCAAAGTTACGCCCTTCAACCTTCCGTTGTGCCCGACTAACAGAACTGCTGATAATACCATGGGAGATAACCTCCCCTTCCTCAAGCCCCATTTTATCCATAAGGCCAGCAATGCGCTCAGAGCCGAAAATACGCATAAGATCATCATCAAGGCTTAAATAAAAGCGGGACAAGCCAGGATCACCCTGACGACCGGATCGACCACGCAACTGATTATCAATCCGTCTACTCTCATGTCGTTCTGTGCCAATCACCTGTAAACCACCCGCCGCAAGAACTTCCATCTTCTCTTCGGCAACCTTTTGATGTAATTCCGGATAGCGATTCTTCATATCCTCTTCAGAAAAGGCATCGGGGTCTTCCCCATCCATGAGAAGCTTTTCACGAGCCAACTCTTCAAAATTACCGCCTAGTTTAATATCAGTTCCACGGCCGGCCATATTGGTCGCGATGGTTACCGCCCCTTTTCGGCCAGCTTGGGCTACAATGGAAGCTTCCCGGGCATGATTTTTTGCATTTAGCACCTCATGAGCAACCCCTGCTTTTTTTAAAAGGCTTCCCAAGTACTCCGATTTCTCAATAGAAATAGTACCAACCAAGGTGGGACGTCCTGCCTCTACAGCCTCTTGAATTTCTGCCACAACAGCGTTATACTTTTCTCGCGGAGTTTTATAAATTTGATCATCATAATCGTTACGTATGATCGGTTTATTCGTAGGAATTTGCACAACATCAAGTTCGTAAATATCTATGAATTCCTTTGCCTCTGTTACGGCAGTACCGGTCATGCCGGCAACCTTATCGTACATTTTAAAGAAATTTTGGAAGGTGATATTTGCAAGGGTCTGGGACTCCCCTGCCACCTGCACTCCTTCTTTTGCTTCTAAGGCCTGATGAAGCCCGTCGGAATAACGTCGCCCAGACATAATCCGCCCCGTAAACTCATCAACAATTTCAACCTTACCTTGACGAACAACGTAATCCACATCTTTTTCAAACATGGCATGGGCTCGTAACAACTGAGTCACACAGTGTATTTTCTCCGCCTGTTCAGCATACTCCTGATGCGCCTTTTCCCGCGCAAGATTTTTTTCCTCAGGGGTCATATCCGTCGCAGCATCAATTTCACCAATAGTCACGGAAAGATCGGGAAGTACGAAAAAACCAGTATTAGAACCACTGATTAATTCACGGCCCATCTCAGTCATCTCCGTAGAGTTTCCAGACTCATCAATGGCAAAAAAGAGTTCTTCATTGAGCAGATGCAGTTTTTTCTCGCGAAGATATTCTCCCTCCACGGCCTTCATAACCCGATCAACCTCTTTATCTTTTATCAATTCCAAAAAGCGAGGATCCTTCGGAACCGCCCGTTTTAACGTCAGCATCAATTCACCAAAGGTACGATCATATCGCTTTTCTGCAATGTGCGTTTCGAGTTTCTTAAAGATCTCGCTGGCACGCTGTTTCTGTGCGGCAATGAGTTTTCGGACTAAGGGTTCCAGATTTATATACTGTGAATTATCCTTATCACTGGGACCGGATATAATCAAGGGAGTCCGCGCTTCGTCAATAAGGATATTATCAACCTCATCAATAATGGCAAAGTTGAGATCACTTTGAACTAAATTCTCCTTGCGTACTGCCATATTATCACGAAGATAATCAAAGCCGAACTCATTATTTGTACCATAGACAATATCACAGGCATAGGCCGCTTTTCGCTCTGAGCTCCCCGGAGCTGTTGAATCAATACATCCGACGGTTAAACCAAGAAAGCGGAATATCTGCCCCATCCATTCACTATCACGTTTTGCCAGATAATCATTTACGGTTACCACGTGAACACTTTTATCTTCAGGAAGCGCATTGAGGTACGCAGCCATAGGTGCAACCTGTGTCTTACCCTCCCCCGTCTTCATTTCAGCAATTTTTCCCTGATGCAACACAATTGCGGCTAGTACCTGTACATCAAAATGGGCCATAAAGCGTACTTCCGTGCCATCTTCTTTTTGAAATACCTTTCCATTTCCTAAAATTCGATGGGTCGCTTCACGTACCACAGCAAAGGCTTCAAAGAGAAGAGAATCAAGGGTTTCTCCCTCTCGAAGGCGACGACGAAACTCCTCGGTTTTTCCCTGCAGTTCAGTATCAGAAAGCGGCTTAATATCCTCCCATGCCGTATTTACTTTCTGTAACAGGGGGCGCAGTTTCTTCAGGTCTTTATCCTGTTTTGTCCCAACAACCTTCGCTACAATATCAATAATTGCCATATATGCTCCTCATACTCTCATTATGGAGTCAAAATAGTTTATGTCCTTTCCCCGATACAGACCATTCTCTTAGGGGATATTTTTTTCACCCACGCCAGAGCTTCTTCGCGGGTTTCTACCTCTTCTTCAAGCTGCAACTCATATACTGCTGAAAGGAGTTTTCCAAAACGTGGTGAAGGGGAAAGCCCTAAGGCAATGAGATCTTTTCCCCGAAGGAGTGGCTCTGGACGCAGGTCTTCTTCCCGAAACTCCTCTTGGATACTGCGAAGAAAGCGGCAATTATCCGTATCACCGTGACTAGCCAAGCAGTCTGCGCGATGAAGAACGATCTCTTCTTCAATAGTTGGACGGGAAAGAAAGCGTTTAATTTTCCCTTTACGCATCTGCTGCACATGCATAAAATTCATATGATTATCAATCATGGCAACCACTTCATCACAAAGCTTGTTTGATCCGCGTAAACGACGGAGAATCTTCTCAGCCATGCGTGCCCCAACGGTATTATGCCCGCTAAAGCGGATACGATCTTCAAAGGTCTGGGTTGGGGGCTTGCCCACATCGTGAAGCAAAGCAGCCCACGCAAGGGATGATGAGGGGTGGGTAGGAAGAAAGGAGAGAACTTGCTTTGTGTGCGCAAAGACATCTCCCTCAGGATGAAACTCTTCCGGCTGTGCAACCCCCTTCATGGCAGCAACCTCCGGTAGCACATATTGTAAGAGCCCAAGCTCATCCAACAAGGCAAGAGCAATATCAGGAGTAGGACCGCGCATCATTTTGTCTAATTCCTGAAAAATCCGCTCGGCTGAAACACGGGTAATATTCTGCGCCAACAGCGTAATAGCATCACGGGTTGCCGCATCGATGGTGTACGAAAAACGTGCGGCAAAACGAACCGCTCGAAGCATTCTGAGATAATCCTCAGCAAAGCGTTCTTTGGCATCCCCAATCGTGGAGATACGCTGTTTCTCTAGATCCTTTTGTCCTCCGATATAATCATGGATCTCATCTGTCAAAGGGTCGTAGTACATTCCATTTATTGTAAAGTCACGACGACGGGCATCTTCCTGTGGGGTTGAAAAATAGACGTGGTCGGGATGTCTTCCATCGCTATAGGAAGAATCGCGGCGAAAGGTCGCAACCTCGAAGGATGTTTTCCCACACAAAACGAGCATCACCCCAAAGCTCTCACCCACGGGGACAACCCGTTTGAATACCGCACGAACTTGATCAGGGCGAGCAGAGGTCGCAATATCAATATCGTTGAATTCTCTCTGCCCTCTGAGCATGTCGCGTACACACCCTCCAGCAAAATACGCAATGTAGCCACAATTCTGCAACGTAGCCACAATCTCTTTTGCCATGGTATATTGATTATTTTCTCTCATCATGCATCTTTTTGTTATATTTTTGTATATATTACAACACAGCAACAGGACATGAAAAATAGTTTATTTCATACTGCGAAAGGATTACTTATGAAAAAGTTGTTACCTCTTCTCCTTATGGCACTGGCCTTGCTTGCGGCATGCGGGCAATCCCTCGAAAGAAAGGGAGATAATTTTCTAAAACAAGCAGAAAATGCAGATTCTGAAGCTCGGCGACAGATTCTTGAGAAAAACGCCTTTGATAGCTATCGTCAAGCGCTACAAAATGCGGGGGAAGATGCCTCTCCAGAACTGGTAAATAAGTTTGTCTATGCAACAATAATCCGACTCAATAACTTAAAAGGAAGTGCCGGCATTACCCACAACATCATGACGCCCCTGCGTGGCATGGTTGATGACCGAATTGATGCGGACTATATTGAAAGTCGTCTTCGTGATAAGTATGCCCTGTTTCTTGTGGAGTATGCTGATACACTCAACGAACGAAATAATCTCAGTAAATCCTTTATTCACCTCAATCGTGCCATGGATATCGCAGCAGATCAAAACATCGTTCAAAGCAGATACGATGAGCTGAAGGGCGGGTATATTGATATTCAACTTGAAAAAGCCAAAAAGTACTTTGCTGAAGCAACAGAAGAAAGTGAGCCGAATATAGAAACGTTGCTCAAGGCAGACTATGCTGTACAGGTTGTACTACAACTGGACGAAGAGAATGAAACAGCACGTGATATGGATGCCCAAATAACCCCCATGATGCTTGATACATACCGGGCTTATCAACGGGTATATCCTCATCCGGTTCGTGCAGGCCTTGATACCACTATCTATCGAGCCATTGAAAATGAACCCATATTCATAGCTATTAAAGAACAAAATCGACGTGGAAACACTCTTACCCTCGAAGGGCTTATATTCCATAGCGAAGCTGGGTTTAAACTTGCACGACTTCAAGACCGCTTTTTCACTCTGCATCTTGAAGATGGAGAAACACTCTCTCCCAGCGATAGCGAGTTTTCCAGCCGCACCCTTGAGATACAAAGTGAAGAGGAGTTTTCTCTCACCTTCAACGGAGTAACAGCTGACCCGGTTAAACTCACCTATGCCTGTGAGGAAGACCTCGCAAAGAGCACGAAACGACTCAAGTAATACGGAAAACGGGCATGCCACCTCCCTTAAAAGCATGCCCGTTCTTTTTTCATCATGCCGCAACAATCATTGCCCCACACGAAGCATCAATAACGTATCATTTTATGAATCTGTTGGGGGCACTCTTTCTCTCTCGGTCTTTACAGAGAGAAAGGGGAAGAATGTTTTTACCGCACAGGGGTGAACACTCATCCCCAATTCGGACAAAAAAACCTCTGAGAGGTGATAAAACATGCTAAAGATATCTAAGGTTTCCCATACACAAGAGATCGAAGACGTGTGATATTGGCTCGTCAGATCTGGACAGACCAATATGTCCCCATAGTTGGGCAGCAACAAGTTGACTACATGCTTGAAACCTATCAAAATAAGAAAGATCTCATCACCCAACTCCAAGAGGGGTATGAATACTACACCATTGCACGCGACGAAAGACTTGTGGGATATATGGCCCTTGTTCCCAAGGAACACATGCTGTTGCTCAGCAAAATATATGTCGCACGCAGTGAACGTGGCCACGGCCTTGGACAGAAGATGCTTGCCTTTGCAGAACATATTTGTCAAGAACGTGGCATAAAAACCATCTATTTACGAGTAAATAAAAACAACACGCACTCCATAGCATGGTATCGCCACAGTGGGTTTGAGAAAGGGAGATCTCTGATACAGAACATAGGCAACGGTTTTTTTATGGATGACTATGAAATGGAAAAATCCATTGCTGACTGCTCACAGTCACACCATATTTTTAAAACGTAAGAGCGGTATCCCTATTTGTGGCGCTCCAAATAATTTGACCACTGCCAGATATTTAAAAGAGACATTCTACAAAAACCTTTGCCCGTATACTTACGCAAGATTGCAATAAAGCAAGCATGCTCCAGATAGAAGTATGCTCGCATGAGTAAGTGGAAGCCAAGGGCGACTTTTAAACTCTTTAAGGTTGCACGAGTATCACCCGAGCTCCTGAGAAAAATCGTCCCTGCCCATCATCTATTTCCACAGCAGCCAAATACATGCGTTGCTGCAGAGCTACTTCTGAGAGAGAAATACTATTATGGCCACGCCGCATTTTCGATGCAACCTGTTGCGTGTGTACCTGCTCGCCCTGCAAAGTATACAGACGGAGCGTAGGGGTTCCGGAAAAGGGAAGTCTAAAATAGACTTTCTGCACACTGGGTCGATACTGTAAGGCAATATCCGGATGAGCCGAGACAGTGCCAGATCTATCTGACACGACCTCATAGGCTTCCATGAGAGAGTATCTACGAACATTATTTACGGAAAAATGAACTGTAGTATCTTCAAGAAACACTGCCTGCAGTATCTTTTCGGAGAGGGATGACGTATCATGGGCATTCTCGCCAAAGGGGACACTCCGCACGACCGGTTCCGTAAGGGGAATACCATGTAACGTTATCTGAGCGTTTCTTTGTGACAATAACTTTGCAGAAACCGAGTCAATTTCTGCATAAAAAAGGCCCTCTTTCTCATCAGTGACAATGGACAGTGCCGATGATATAGTACGAAGAGCCCCTAGATGGTCTATCACATTACATCCCGGTGGAATACAAATACGCCCCACATCTCTGCGAATAAAACAAAGGGTATCTTCTATCGCATATAAGTTATCAAAGGTGGAGAGAGGCGGATACATACAAAGAGAATCCCCTGGGACTGCAACTCCCGTAATCGCCATGCCGTAATCACTTCCTGCTTCCATGAGAGATGAATCAATAAGAGGAAACGGCCCTACTACATACTCCGATCCCACACGAATTCGCAACCCCATCACTCCCATGGTATCAGGATATACAAGGGTTCCCGAGATATCAAAGCAGTGTTTATCACGCCGCTCAATAAAAATATCATCAAGAAAATGGGAAGAAACATACTCCTTGCCACAATCAGAAAGAAACAATACAGGCTCAAGGGACAGAGGGTTATCCTTGGGTAGGGACGAAAACTCCTTGCTTGTCACAGATACAGAAAGGATATCTCCATCAAAATATACCTTATCCTGATTATCATCCAGAAAGGTAACCTGCATTTCATGGGCAACAACACCAAAAGAAAGAATGAACAGCATGCAGCATGTGAATGTACCATACAAACATAGAACCTACCTTTAAAATGTGTCATGTTCCTAGAGTATATCTCTCAAACATACTCGTGCAAGTTTTTTTTCATAAATGTGGGTTATTTTGAAAAAAACCATCTAGAAACCATCACTCACAAAACAGAAGAGCATGCATGAAAACAACGCAAAGACACGCTAATAGTCAACCCCTTTACGTGCGGAAATACCCCTGGAAAAATAGTGCTTTTCGCACTCCATAGAGGTGACTACAGCGGCCATTTCACGAAGAAATGAGGGGGCTGAGCGACCGGTGCAAATGATATCATCTACAGATGAAAGATCATGAAGAAACTGCAAAAAGGAGGATTGTGTGAGAAGGTTGAGAGAGAAGAGATGGTGAATTTCATCAAGAACAAGAAGCCCAAAGGGATCGGTGGCTTGTTGAATCGTTTGAGAAATTTCGTATAAGCCCTGGTTCACTAACTGCTCGTCTTTTTCTGTTACACTCCGTACAAAGGAAGCCTGTCCATACTGACGATAGGTCATTCTTTCTGAGAGCGTTGAACACAGGCGAGACTCACCACACTCCTGCCCCTTAAGAAACGATGCAAAAAACACCCGTCCACCATGCCCCAGATAACGCAAGGAAACACCAAGAGCTGCCGTGGTTTTCCCCTTTCCGTTTCCCGTGTAGACATGAATATAAGGGTGCCTATTTATCATGATCAATATGTACCATGGGAATCGTTTTTTCAAAACGGAAATTATGAGGAATTGCAATGCCTAATTGCGCTTCTATCCCAGACAAAACACCCAGATACTCTTTTACCACACGGTAGTCCCAGAGACAATTAAGAAAGAGAAACCGAATTGTGCGCTTTACTTCCTCCCGTGATATTTTTACTTTCCTGTCTGGATTAAAAAGATCATCACTCTGGACTGCAGCGGCAAGTGTTTTTATGGCAAAAAGAACGGGCATCATACAAAATATTCGTATGCGCGGTTCTCCCTTGGGAATTAAAATAGAATATTCCATGGCGCGGTTGAGGTCTCTCAAGGCCTTTTGAATAAGCTTTTCCATAATTTTAAATGCAGTATCACGGTTTTCTGTGAGGTGAATTTCATGGAGAGAAATATTATACCGACGTGCAAGATCTCGTGGGATAAAACTCACTCCACGGGATAAATCGCCCATGGCGTCCTTAATAATATTGGTGAGTTGCAAAGCTCGACCGAAATCTGAATTATACCCCCGCATTCGTTCATACACGTCTTGCTGTATCCATGGAGAGTAGTACTGAAAAAGCCGGGTAAGCATGTTTCCCACCGTACCGGCCACATAGTAACAATAGGCATCTAATTCTTCCTCTGTTTCCGTTCCTACGGTGCCCCGTTCATCTTGGGTACGCACCGTATCTTTCATTCCAGAAATCATTTCCACCACCGTGTCTGTCATTATCTGTTGCACGTCCTTGGGAAGAATAGAAAAACGCGTAATCACCGGTGAAATATAGGTGGCAAGAAATTCTTCATTATCCGCAAGGGAAAAGGCATTGTGCGTAATTTCAAAAAGGGCCTTTTGATTCCTTTCCCGTTTCTCAGGATACTGAAACAACTCCTTGTACAATTGAAGTGCCTCCAATTTTTTTTCCACAGAAAGATACACCGTATCTTCGTAGGTATCAGCAATCCTACAGATAAGATATCCAATTAAGACAGGTTCACGAAAGGGCTGACCAAGAGAACGGATTGTTAAAGCATAGGTTCGCGATACCTTATGAAGAATAACCCGACAGAATATTTTTTCATTTATGCTACGGCCTTCAACAAGGGATTTTTTAAATCGGTCAAGTTGTCGTTCTATTTTCATTATGGGGTCCTTTCCATACGTTCACGCCAACGTTGCATAGATTCTCGAGGCTGAAACCTCGGTGGCTCACTCTGACGTAGATACAAGGTGTCACTATCATATTCGGGAAACCGTTCTAAAATATGGCGCATCTCTTGAATTACCTTAGGGAGATCATGTACTCCCCTTTGCTCTCGGGCAATGCGCACATACCGATCACCATATTCAACTGCAGTTTCATACTCATGAAGGGTATATAAATAAAGCCAGAACAGATTTTTTATCACGGCAGGATCATCGGGGTAACGCTGCTCTGCTTCCTGTAAGACAGCACGTGCCCGTTCATTTTTTCCCATACGGGAAAGGAGCACACCGTAGTTTACTAAGCCTTGGTAATGGGACGTGTTGCGGCGCAGAAGGCGCTCGTAATATACACGGGAGGAATCAAACATCCCTCGTTCCATAAAGATCACTCCTAAATAGAGTAAGGCCGACTCAGCGGTTTCATCAACCTCAGCGGCACGCTGTAAGGCCTGTATCCCTTCTAAGAGAAGCGGAGAAGAGAACCAGTCATCCAGATCTTCCGCATAGGTACGCCATGAATCTTCTTCATAGGCTTGCCATGTAGCTAAATATGCGGCTTTTCCAAACAGCAGAAGATTTTCAGCACTCCCCCGCTCTTGCGATGGCAAGGTTTCAAGTCGGGATATTACGTGCTTAGGACGTCCTCGCTCAAGAAGGGATTCAAGATCTTTCCCTCCCCGTGCAAAGAAACCAATCCCGTCACCATACTGAAAAACAAACAATAAAAAAGCAACCACGGCTGAGCCGAGAACAACTGCCGCAAAGACTTTTATCAAGAAGGTGTTATTCTGCTCCTTCGGCATCGGTCACAGCCTCCACCTCATTTGCATCTCCAAAGAGTATTCGGTTGACCCCCGGCAGATATACCCTATTTGTTCCCACAGAACTTTTTCCATAGAGTTGTGTCGTATAGGGAAGATACCCGCGCAACTCCTGTGATTGATCCGTATCATACAGCAGACTAACCCCAATCCACGAACGTCCCTTCCGATGAATAATATCATCAGTATGCACAATCAACTCGTCTATTTGACCAAGGTCAACTGTTCCTGTTCCCTCACGAGTAAGAAACAAGAGATCCGGAGCCAACATACGCAGGGACAGCCCTCCTTCACGCGTAGACAGTCGTTGGTATGCAGTGGGGGTATCATCCAAATCGTACACCCGCGCAGCGGGAACGCAGCCAGAAAAGAAAAAAAGAAAAGAAAGAAGCAACACCTTAGTCAAGGGATGAGATCCCGTGATCAGCAGCAAATGCTTCGTCTGTTTCGTAGATAGGGATAAGTTTATCAAGGCTGTTATCCTTAAGTACTTGCAGAACATCATTGTCCTCTGCTACAATATAGACACCGCCGCCATGTTCAGTGACATCGGTTAAGCACCCGATAAAGAGGTCAATACCATCGAGGTCAATCTTTTCAACCTTTTCCAGGTTAAAGACAAAGCGATGGTGCCCGGCATCAATATGATCACTGATAGACTCATCAAGAATTTCTAAATAGGCTTTCTTGGTAATATCCCCAACCACATGTATCACGAGATATTCTCCGCGCTCTTCTACCTCATACTTCACAATAGCCTCCTTCATTGATCCTTATCAAGAGATATTTCTCGTTCAAAAAAAAGTGTAATGTGCTCTAGGGAGGTTTCCACTATGGCAGACTCTAAAACCCACCCTGCACGAATAAACCGTGCGGTCACTTGTTCAATCTCATTAAATATATCTTTTGCATCACGTGAGAACCCGACTTTTATATAATATTCACGGGACTCTCGCATGGGCATGCTCCTTTCAACATGAGGGCAGAAAAAAACACCCTCTTTGCCTGCTCGCCACCTTAGTTCGACGCATCCTTTTTTCGTAAGCGAGCAGCAAAAATCCCATCCATACCATGGGTGTATGGAGTGATAGAAAGATACCCCTTGCTCGTGCAGTACTGAGAATCTACATAGGGGTGCGCACGCTCAAGAGTAAAGTCATGGTGTTCTTGTAAAAAAGCTTCGATCACCCCTGTATTTTCTTCGTCCTCAAGAGAACAGGTGGAATACACCAAGATTCCTCCTGGAGCAAGCGAAGCTGCTGCTGTGGCAAGAATCTTTTTTTGTCTTTCTGCCATGGTATAGATATCATCAACCCCTTTAAAAAAGCGGCCATCGGGATAGCGATGCATCACCCCTGTTCCACTGCAGGGGGCATCCACAAGAATTTTGTTAAACAGCCGAGATACTCCGCCCACAGACGCGTCAAGGGCAATACTGGAAACCTGCCTTTGTCGAAGTCGTTTTGTATTCTCACGCAACAGTTCAAGCCGCTTCCATTGCAAATCTCCTGCGTACACATGGCCTGTCTCACCGCAGAGGTCTGCCATAAGAGTTGTTTTCCCTCCCGGAGCAGCACACATATCATAAATACGATCTCCTTCGGCAATATCAAGCAGAGCAACCACCCAGCCCGAAGAGGGGGCCTGCACTGTACAATGCCCTCCCAGAAAAACATCCAGCTCTATGGGCCGTACGCCTGGCTTTAAGCGGTAGTATAAGTTTTTATATCCTTGCCCACGCGATGTAGCTGCAACTGATGCTATCTCCGTACGAAAAGTTGCCTCTGCTGTTAAAGCCATGGTACGACGGACAAAAATATCCGGTTTTCGCGCATTAAACTTGAGAAGCTTTACTGTTTTAGGCCGTCCTAAACGGGCTTCCCATCGCTGAACCAGTTCAACCGGGTGTGAATATTTCACGGAAAGTCGTTCCAGGGGAGACATATCTTTTTCAACATCGGCAAGGCGATCCTTTTTATCCTTCTCAATATTCCGCAAGACCCCATTCACCACACGACTGAGGCCAAAAGAACAAATTGTTTTGGTCATTTTCACCGCTTCATCAACCGCACTATAATTGGGAACCCGATCGAGAAACAGCATTTGATAGAGAGCAATCCGCAAAATAATAAGAACCTTCTCCTCATTCTTAAATTTTGCATGTAAATAGCGGAAAATAATTTGATCTAAATACTGTTGCCGTCGTAATGTTCCTTGTACAATTTCATAGGCAAGGCGTGTATCTTTTTCGCTAAGATGTGTCTGAGAAAAAACCGCATTCACCGCTTTCTCAAGTTCCTTTTTCTCAAGAAAAAAGTGTTCGAGTATTCGAAATGCTGCCCGACGCGCGTCTAAGGTTTGCTTACTTCTCTGCTTCATCTAACATACATCCTTCCTTGAGTGAACTGCCATTTAAGTAGGCATCTATGGGCATCTCTTTTCGCCCTTGAGGTTTGAGTCGTTCTATCTTGAGTCCATCTACACCACACGCAACAATAAGTTCTTTTTTAGTACGGCGCACAACCTCACCGGGAGCTCCGTCTATACCCGGTTCAACCTGTGCGCGAGTGAGCGTAAGCTTTTGTCCATTATACAGCGTTGCACTTCCCGGAAAGGGGATGAATGCTCGTATTTTTCGCTCAATTACACGGGCATCCTCGCTCCAGTCAATTCGCTCCTCTGATTTTCGGAGCAAAGGAGCACGACTCGCCCTTCGTTCATCTTGGGCTACGTAGGTATCCTCATTATTTTCCAAAAGGCCAAAGGCATCCACAATGGCTTCCCCCCCCAGGAGGCTTAAGCGGTGATAGAGGGTTGGAGTAGTATCATCGGGAAAAATTGGTTCTGTGCGTTGCAGAAGGATCGCCCCCGTATCTACCCCATGGTCGATACGGAACACCGTAACCCCAGTTTCCGTCTCTCCTGCGGCAATCGCCCGATGAATGGGGGCCGGCCCACGATATGCCGGAAGTAGTGAACCATGGATATTAAATGTTCCCTTCGGCGGAATAGAAAAGATCTCCTCAGGCAAAAGAGAAAAAGCGACCACAACAAAAACGTCGGCGCCATAGCGCTGTATCCGTTCGATACAGGAGGGATCCCGCAGATCGTTTGGGGTCTCTACAACAAGGTTCGGATGATTTTGTCGACAGTGGGTTGCCACTGGACTCTCCCGCAATTTCCTCCCTCTTCCGGCTGGTCTCGGTGGATTTGTCACCACCGCCATGGGGCTATGCCCTGCCTCTAGCAGTGATTCCAAGGCAGGTATACCAAAATCAGCAGTCCCGAAAAACAGAAATTTCATACTAGCTCTTTCATTCAAAACGCACGTCTATGGGGTGTAAAATAAATTACTTCCCTCGCCGTAAGGCAGAAGAGTTGTGAAATTCAACCTTGGTCACTGTTTTTGAGAAAGAGAACCGGCAAGGAGAGATTTCGTTGTATTGCCATGAGACGAATTGTCAACACCACTATAGAGGAAAGCAGTAGAGCAGGAAGGGGTAGTATCCCGGCAATGTGAAGGGCTATGTACACAGCCGCTCCAAAAAATGATGCTGTTGCATAAATTTCTCGCCGGAGGATGAGGGGCATATCATCAGCAAGAATATCACGCATCATTCCCCCGGCAACTCCGGTCATAACTCCCATGAGAAGAGAAATAGAAATTGATCCAGTAACAGCATAGCCTTTCATGGCCCCAAGAACAGAGAAAACCGAAAGACCAAGGGCGTCAAAGACAAGAAAAAGTTTCCGAGGAATAGATACTCCACGAAGCAGATAGAATGTTGCAATGGATGTTACAAGAACCACCATGAGATAAAGCTCTTGTTCTATCCAAAAAACAGTGGTTTCATCAAGCAGAAGATCTCGTAAGGTCCCGCCGCCAAGGGCGGTAACAAAACTCAAAACAAGCCCTCCGAAAAGATCCATACGATGTCGTCCAGCAACCATTACTCCACTTATGGCAAAGACCGCCGTTCCGAAGATATCAAGCAGATGCAGTATTTCCCATTCCATTATGACGGATCGTCCATCCTGCCCATAAACAGTATACGCCCAGTAGGATCATGGCGAATGAAAAAAAGGAAGGGAGAATCGAAGCGAACCTCACGGGGCTCAGAGATATTCACCGAGGTGGTTCGCATGGTTATTGCCGTTGCTGCAGCCGCCTCTGTTCCCGCTTCGGAAACCTCCATGGCAGTTTTGTGAAGTACCCGATCGATAAAAAGATCCTCCTTCGACTCACTTACTCCGCCAAAATCGGCCTGAGGAGTGAAGGCTGATGCAAGACCAAGGCTGTGCAGGAAAGATGAAACTTCATACTCTTTTTTCATCTTCCATTTTGGAAGACTTACGAAGAGACGCTCTTCAGATAGGGCCTTGTCCCACGTGTTTAAAAGAGCAGGAGACAGACGTTCTTCCAGATCTTCCATGTGCTCTTTCCTGTGAGGACGTGCAAGAAGCAGGGAGAATTCTCCCCCCGAATAAGGAAGCAGAAGAAGCTCTGAATGTTCTGTTGTTCCATAGGAAAAAGAGGCCTCCTGCTGCATATAATCTACGGATATGGAATCTCCACGTCGGGTATAAAAAATATCCTCTGCGGTTTTATCTGCGGGAAAAGGCGTGTTCCACGAGGCGTTAAAATAGACCGCGTTCGTGAGAATAAGCCGCGTTAGATCAGAGAACTGATCCGCCTGAACAATCTGAGAAATCATTCCCTCTGTATGACGCTCTACCCACTTATTTATCTGGTCGGCGGATTTCTCCGGCTCCGTGCCAAAGTCGAGACGTTCCACCTCCGCACCATACCGTGTCTCAAGAAGCTCCATAAAATCTTGCCGGAGAACATACTTTTTTGCGGGCCAGAGTGCATTTGCAAGATACACCGTTGCTCCATCGGCTCCACGCAACAGATCCATCTCGTCGCTAAAAGCCCTATGAAACTGCGAAGATTCTGAAAACCCAAAAAGCGAAAAAAGCTCATCACGGGTTGATCCCCGAGCACCTGCCGAAAGCATGGCAAAAACAGACTCGATACTATAGGGAGAAAGGCAAATATTCCCATCCTCTTCCTGCGCCACCGTTCGATACAGGGAAAATGCAAACTCTCCCTGCGCGGCAGAACCATCACGAACACCCATACAAACAAATCCCACAACTATCAAAAAAAACTCACCACACTACCGTCCTTTCAACTCATACTCCCATGAATATATTCCCCTGTGGTACCGCCATGAAAGAGAAAAGAGATATTACTGAACAAACAACAGGGTACGTACAGTCTCTTCTCCCTGCACACGGATAATATAATGTCCCCGCCCCATGTCAAGATTATTCAGGCAGAAGCGTTGCAGGCCCCGATCCAGCACGCCCCGGTGTACAGTGTGCACCAACTGTCCTTGCGGAGTAAAAATATCCACGCCATAAGCAGCACTCTCTTCAACCCGAAGATGTAATTCAGTTCCAGACACCGTGATATGAGGGATTCGCGGCTGTTGTGTTTCCATATCCCGAACACTATTGGTCTCTCCATTTTCTGCAAGACCAAAACGATTTGGAGCGCGGTAGTCTGACAGAGGAACGGGATTCTCAAGCCAGTCAACAAGCGTTGCATAGGGTACCACCCGTACTTCCTGAAAGGTGGTGATATATTCGGTAAACTCTTCCAAAACAGCCTTACGCTCTTCCAAAGGGACCGTAAAGTAATCACGGGAATCGGGATCATTTACCCCCGTATTATGAATTGAGTAGTAATCTGAGTGCACATTAATTGTAAGGGGAGAACGATTTCCCTGTAATCGCTGATGAAAAACAAACTTTAAAAGCTGCAAAACCTCTTCACGAGTATCAATGCTATTCCAGATATTAAAATCAAACCCCGTAACAGTTGATACTTCCAGATCATCGGGAATGGCATTAAAGTCGGTAAAATCAACCGGTGGTTTTTGGTAAACATTCACGGGAATCTGCCACATCCCTTCTACCCCGCGAGACGCTCGATAATTCGTTCCCTCGGGAACCCCTGCGTCCATAGTGTAGGGCCACCAATGCAATTTTCCCCCACGTGCTCTGCCGGGAGAATAGGCATAATCAACCCACCCCGTATCAGTTTGTTCCCCCGGACGAATACTGTAGTAATCAAAGCCACATTCAACGCTGCAATCATAGCGAAACCCCAATTTTTCCAAGGCCTCCATAGTTCCATCCCCATACTCAAGAAAGGGGGTTCGAAACCCCATGATCGAATCATGGGGAATCCCCATTTCATTGACAATAAAGGAATTTGCATTACCGATGGCCTCCAACCAGTAGTCAACACCCTTATTGGAAACGAACCGCTCATGGGCTTCTGTGTGATTAGCGATCTCATTTCCTTCAGCATAGGCCTGAAGCCATGCATTTTTAACCCCCTCTGGGGTCTGATTATTCAGTTCTCCCCCGGGAGTAGCAAAATTGGTGGTAATAAAGAACGTACCTCGCACAGCAGAACCATCATAGTTTCGCATATCCCGAGTGTAATCAAGTACCCACTCCACGCCATCAGCGTAGGCATTATCATCCCAGCCAAAGCTCACAAAGAGCGGAACCTCTTCTACGGAAAGCCCCCCAGGAGGATCTATACGATACAGACCTCCCCCAAACAACAGTGCAGGAATAAGAACAAAAACCCCAATAAGACAGGTCATAGAGACTCCTTAAGCAACATAATGAAACTCACCTTATAATAATAGAAAAAAAGAGAATTATCATAAATAATTACCCCCGATACAATAGTTTTCGCAAATTAGCCACATGTTTTTTACTATATTTAGGAAAAAACTATCATGGAACGTATATGGATGCTGTAATTATTGGATCTGGTCTTTCAGGACTCACCACGGCTGCCTTTCTCACTAAGCAGGGCTTTCGCACAACTCTTCTGGAACAACATTATCAACCCGGTGGTTATGCGCATAACTTCTCTCGGCGCGGCTACCGCTTCGAAGCAGCCATTCACACCGCCCCCCTTGCACGTACGGGAGTGCTTTTTTCCCTATTTGAACAGCTGGGTATTGCCGATGCGATTACCACGGTACGGCAAGATGAAATGTTTCGGGTGAAAAGTGGCGATAAAGAATACTGCATTCCCCATGACCCCGCCCATATCCGGCAAGCCCTCTACGACTATTTTCCCGAGGAAAAACCGGGGTTAGACAGATTTTTTGCCGACCTCGAAGAGGTGTACACTCATATGTTCACTCTCTTTACCCCTGATAAAAAAGGCTACCCTGACAAAGATCCAGGGTTTGCACGGAAATTCCAAGGCCAGTCCTATGCTTCATATCTTGCAGAAACCTTTGCGGGAGAAGAAATACAACAGGTGTTGGGAGGGCAATGGCCCTATGTGGGAATCCCCCCGCAGAGAGGGTCACGTCTCTTTCTTACCATGCTCTTTGCCACACACTACTTCAATGGATCCCATTCCATACGGGGTGGCTTTTCTACCCTTGTAGATGCCTTACTGGAATGTATTGAAAGAGGAGGCGGGCAGGTTGTCCTAAAGGAGGAAGTAAGCTCCATCAATATTGAAAACAAGTATGCCCGAGGAGTGTATACTACCTCCGATCGATATTATGAAGCAGACTTGGTTGTGGCAGACTGTAACCCCTACCTATTGCACCACACCCTCATCCCCGAACAGTGGCAAAGTAAACGATTTCATCGACGTCTATCTTTATTACAGCCTTCTCTCTCATCAGTTGCAGTTTATCTAGGTATGAAACCGGGGTACGAAGAATATGTCCAAGGAAATGTAATTCTCTGGTATGACGATATGGCGTGCCAAGAGGAGCTGTACACATATACACGAAATAAAACGCCCTATCAAGGGGATTATCTTATGATTTTGAACCCCCGTGAACCCCTTGGCGAAAAACCGGTTCTCACCCTGCTTACCTTTGCCGACCAAAAACAAAACACGCAGTGGAAATCGGAAAAAGAACGCGTGGGGCAAAAGATGGTGGATGCCTTATGCTCCCTCTACCCCGGCCTTGAAGCATATATAGACCTTATTGAAACCGGTTCTCCCGATACGTTTTATCGATATACTCGAAACGAGGAAGGAGCAATTTATGGGTTTGAAAACAGCTGTGAACCATTTCAGGAAACAAAATTGAGCTATACAACGCACATAAAGAATCTATACCAGTGCGGTCACTGGAGTTTACCCGGTTGCGGAGTGTACAATGTAATAACCAATGGCTACACCGTGGCAAAACAAATTCAGCAGGATCGTGACAATGGAAAAATTTGATATTGCCATTATTGGAGCTGGCCCTGCCGGTCTTGCCGCCGTAGAAGAAATACGCAGAGAAGCCCCCCAAGATGCAACAATTCTTCTTATTGAAAAAAATACGTCATACCAGGGAAATATCCGATGTGGTGAGGGGGTGTGGAAAAACACCTTTGACAAATGCTACACCCCGCGCAGTACATGGATTCGAAACGAGATCCGGCAAGCACGTTTCTTCTCTCCCAACGGAAGCAATGTGGTATTTCGACGTGGAGGAGCCCCCTTAGGATACATTCTGAACCGTGCGGTAATGCAGGAAGATATCCTGCAGGAACAGAAGAGCGACCCCCGCGTCACCCTTATACGGGGCAGATCTGTGGTAGATATTATTCCAGAGGAAGAGACACGACAGGCAATCTACCTCACTGATAAAACCTATTACGCCCGTGCAGTTATCGATGCATCGGGGCCCCTCTCATCCTTGGGGACACGCTTCGGGTTTACACAAAAATCTTCCTGCCTTGATGTGGCTGCCTATGCCCTCGTTGAAAATGTTAATAACAATACGGAAGAAGTGCAGTTGCACCGTCATAGAACATCAGCACACCACGGCTATCTCTGGAGTTTCCCCGTATCTTCAGGTGTGGAAAATGTTGGTGTGGCTTGGGGAAACATACACCAAAAACCGTGTAATATTAAAAAGATTTTACAAGAGACCCTGCCCCACATGTACCCCCATGGTACACCTGGCCCTATTTATGGCGGTGTTATTCCAGTATATACAAATAAAAGAGCGTGGGTGGCGCCAGGGTATTTTCAATGTGGTGACACTGCGGAAATGGTAAACGCCCTCACAAAATCAGGCATCTTTGAGGCTATGATTACCGGTGCTATCGCAGGAAAGTATGCCCTCTTATATGCAACTGCTCCCTCAAACAAAAAACGACGTCGCAGTGGTGCTCTGTTTCAGAAACATATTCTACGACGCCATGGCCGAAGAATGCAAAAAGGGTATAAAGCACGGCTCGGCCTCTACGGAATCAGTGATGCTGATATGAATAACGCCATAAGTATTCTTCAAGACAGGAAAAACGAAAGCATTTCCATGAAAGATATTATCAAAACCGTTGTTTCTACCCATCCAAGGGTATATCTCTCCTTACGCCATTTTCTCTAATCATCGCTGCCTGTTTTGTTAGAACTGTCTACAAAGTCTGTTTATTTTCTCTCCTGCTGCGGATAATCATTATATTATATATGGATTATAACCTGTGGAGGTTCTATGGGAAAAGAAGCATCAAAGGCAAAATGCATTGCCCTGCTTACCAGTGGTGGAGATTGCCCCGGACTTAATGCCGTTATACGCGGCGTAGCAAAGCCAGCTCTACATAAATACGGTATGAAGGTTCTGGGAATACAAAACGGTTTTCGGGGGCTTGTAGAAAACAAATTCATTACCCTTACCGACGCACAGGTTAGTGGGATTCTTACAAAGGGCGGAACAATTCTCGGTACCAGTCGCGACAAACCCAAAAAGATGAAAATGGGAGAACAATTCCTTGACATGACACGTGTTGCAGGAGAAAATCTCCAACGTATGCAAGTTGATTGCGTCGTGTGCCTTGGAGGAGGCGGGACGCAAAAAAATGCTCTCCACTTATGGAAGAAGACCGGTATTCCGGTGATAACAATTCCTAAAACAATTGATAACGATGTCTATCATACTGATATCACCTTTGGCTTTGATACGGCCATGACCACAGCCACCGAGGCTCTTGATCGTCTCCATACAACTGCCACAAGTCATCAACGCATCATGGTCTGTGAAATCATGGGTCATAACGCCGGTTGGCTTACCCTAGGTGCAGGCATTGCCGGTGGCGCCGATGTAATTTTAATACCTGAGATACCCTATAGCTATGAATGCATAGCTGAAAGTCTAAAGGAACGCCGGCGCATGGGAAAAAACTTTTCCATTGTCGCCTTGGCAGAAGGAGCCATGGCGCAAGATGAAGTTGACTGGGAAAAAACAGAGAAAAAAGGTGTCTTTGTTGGCAAAGATAGCCTTGACATTCCTTTGATAAACCGTGTGGCACAAAACCTCACAGAGCTTACAAATATTGAGAGTCGTGTAACAACATTGGGCCATATCCTGCGCGGAGGCACTCCATCTGCAACAGATCGCCTCTTGTCAACCCAAATGGGAGTTACAGCAGCCCGCCTCTGTGCGGAAGGACAGTATAATGTTATGGTGGCATATAAAAATTCCCACTGTACCCCCGTCCCACTTACTGAAGTAGCGGGGAAAAAGAAAGTTGTGCCTCAGACCCATCCATGGATCACGGCTGCACGCATGACTGGAACCTGTCTCGGAGACTAACATGCCCCCCATTTTTGCAATTATTGATCTGGGAAGCCAGAGTGTACGCTTACGTATCATGCAGACAGATGTGCACGGAAATATTGAACAAATTGACTTCCTTGAACAAAACATCCCCTTAGGCGCTGATACCTTTTCACAAAAGAAAAAGATCAGTGATACAAATACAAATAAGGTAATACATGCTCTCATGGCATACAAGAGAGTTATTACAGAGTACGATGTCCCGCCACACCACTGTCTGAGCCTGGCCTCTTCTGCAATAAAAGAAGCTCGAAACCGGGATCTTTTTATACATAAAATCGCCATTGCAACAGGCATCACGATTCACGTGTTAAGTGTTCGGGAGATTATTCGCTATCTCTATATAAGCTATAAGCATAGTGTTGGGCGGGCTGAGCACTTCCAAAACCAAAATTCACTCATCTACCATATGGGTGGAGGGAACTCCCCCTTTATTCACATGGTAAAAAATACGGTTGTGTTTAGTCACATAAGTCATTTCGGGACGCTCCGTGCCATGGAAGAAATTCACCCCTACGCTGAAACCCCAGAAGAGCTATACGACTCCCTGTATCAAGAAATAGAACGGCGGGTGGATAACCTCTTTTCCTATGGCTATATCCATAGGACCATCAATGCTCTCATTACCTACGGTACAGCAATTACCACGGCTGCACAGGAGACAGGATGCTCTACCCCCCACGCATCTTACAGCACGCTCCCCCTTGAAAAACTGATTGCATTTTCTGATACAATACGATATCTTTCTGCACACGAAATTTCTCAGACTTACAATCTACCCCACACTGTATCAGCATATTTATCTCCCGCACTCTGGATGTATCGTACTATTGCCAAAAAACTTTCTGTAAAAGAGCTCTATCTCTGCGACATATCACTTCATACAGGGGTACTTTTGTTCAAACAAGGGATCACATATGACCTGCAGAAACAGAGTAAGAAAGCTGCTCAGGCCGTAGGAGAAAAATATCTCTACGATAAAAAACACGCCCAACGTGTAGCCTATTATGCACGAAAAATCGGCTCTACACTCGCCAAGCAATTCCACATATCCGAACACGAACTCCATCTATTAGAGCTTGCAGCATATTTGCATGATATCGGTAAGTTTATCAACAGTTCAAACCATCATGGGCATAGCTATTACCTTATACAAAACAGCACACTTTTCGGTCTGACAAAAGACGAGATACATACAGTGGCCCTTTTAAGTAAATATCATCGCAAGAAATACCCTACAAAAATCAGTGGACAAAAAAAGTACTCCTATGAAGAACGTCTGCGCGTATTAAAACTATCGGCCATCCTCCGTATTGCGGACTCGCTTGATAAGGGCGGCATGGGAAAAAAAGCTGTTTCCATATCTCTTACATCAAAGGCACTTCGTATTTCCATGCCCTACTACGAAGGCCATAACTTAGAACGTTTAGCTATTCGAGAAAACAATAAAAATTTAAAGACATCTACGGCATACCGATAGAACTACAGACTGATATAAAGGAGTAATCCCATGGGAGCGACATCTGCTTTTTTTAATCGAGAACTCTCACAGATTGCATTCAACCGCCGAGTCTTAGAGCTTGCGGAAGATCCAACGGTCCCGCTTATGGAACGCCTGGGGTTTCTTGCCATTACCGCCAATAACCAAGATGAATTTTGTAAAGTTCGTCTTGGCAGTCTGATGATGCTTGCGGAAAAAAATACTACCGAGCAGGATCGAGCCGGCTATACCATTGTGGAACAACTCAACGCAGCCATAGAACAGTCGCACAACCTCCTATCCCACATGGATGCCCTCTATACCAAAAACCTTGGCCCTGCCTTAGCAAAAGAAGGAATACATCTCACCCGACCTCCGCATCTTTTTCTCAAACAAAAAGAGTTTTTTCTTGAGCATATCTACCCTCTACTGACGCCCATTGCCATCCATCCAGAACGACAGCCAACGGTGCTGGAACCAGAGCGGCTCCATCTACTTGTACGCCTCAAAAACCGTGAAGAAGAAATATCTCATAGCATAATCCCTTTTCCCAAGCATACAGAACGCTTTCTTTTTGCAGAACAGTACGCCACCCCCCTTGAGACTATCTTAAAAGCTCACTGCCATGATCTATTTCACGGATACGATCTAATAGACACACATCTTTTTTATCTCATTCGCAATGCTGGAATGAACGTTGATGAAGACATTAGTGAGCGATTTCTTCCCCACATGCACGAAATTATTCGCCAACGAAAGCGAAGCTTTTGTACGCGCCTTGATGTAGAAGAGGGAATAGACCCAGAAAGCAGAAAGGTTCTTACGACATATCTTGGAATATCCCGGAATGATTGTGTTGTTACACGAAGCTCTTTTTTGAAAATGCAGGATGTTTTCTCGCTCCAGCATTTCAGAAAACTGAAAAGTCAATTTTTTCCAAATCAACCGCCCTTGCTCCGAAACGATATCCGACAATGCAACTGTTTATTTTCCTATCTCTCAGAAAAAGACATCCTTCTTATTCACCCCTATGAGAGCTATGACACGGTGTTACGCTTTATCGATGAAGCGGCCAAAGATCCGCAGGTTACAGCCGTAAAACAAACCCTGTATCGAACTTCTGCAAAAAGCCCCATAATCGCCTCTTTGAAAGAAGCAGCCCAGCGTGGAAAGAATGTGACGGTTCTCTGTGAAATAAAAGCACGCTTTGATGAAGCACAAAATATTGCATGGGCCCACGAATTGGAAGATGCGGGTATTACCGTTGTATATGGGGTAAAACATCTCAAAACTCACGCAAAGGCAACCTTGGTAATTCGTAAAGAGAAGGGGGGCATTGCCCGCTATGCTCATTTTGGTACAGGAAACTATAACGAAAAAACGGCACGCCTCTATACAGACATTTCACTCCTTACGGCAAACCCAAAACTCTGCGATGATGCAGCAAAACTATTTCATGTGATCACCGGCGCCTCTATGACGCAGCAGTTCTCCTATCTCCGTATGGCCCCCATAGACCTCAAGAAAACACTTCGACAGCTCATACGTCAGGAAGCAAGCAATGCCCAGAAAGGGGGTATCGGTAAAATCGAAGCAAAGGTAAACTCCCTTTCCGACCCTGAGATTATCAACGATTTATACGAAGCATCACAAAAGGGAGTAGAAATACAACTCAATGTACGAGGTATTTGTCTACTCCGGCCACAGATTGCCAACCTCAGTGAAAACATCACGGTTATTTCTATTCTCGGACGATACCTTGAACATGCGCGGCTCTTTTGTTTTCATGCCAACGGAAGCCCTCGATACTATATCTCTTCTGCAGACTGGATGCCCCGAAATCAAGAACGTCGAATAGAGCACATGGTGCCAATTCTCAGCAAAGAATGCACGCAGAAACTGCGCCGCTATTTAGATACGCTTTTTAGCGAACACACGACGGGATGGTTCTTATCAGGTAAAGACGGAACCTATGCACGAAGAAAGGATCAAACAACCTTTGACTGCCAAGAGAAAATTTACCACGAGATTATTACAGAATATACCAGCAGTGAGTATAGTACCCCCCTGCTCTTTGATCCTCATACTGCAAGAAAATAAAAAAAGAACATTTTTCTTGACTTTACTCTTCACTCTTTCATATATTATGCCTGTCTTTGAACAGGAGCTGTTATGAGTAAACGACCATTGTTTCATACGCCATTGTTTATCCTGTCCCTCCTTGTGGCAGTTGCAGGATACATACTTCTTGGAACAGGTGAAGTTGATGGCATCTACTCTCTAACTCTTGCTCCCGTGTTGTTGGTGATAGCGTACGCAGTACTCTTCCCACTCACTGTTCTTTTACAAAGAGAAGAAAAAAAGTAGTT
>NZ_ASJR01000030.1 GCF_000474745.1 Chitinivibrio alkaliphilus ACht1
CTTACCGCTTTGCTCAGCAAGATTTCAGACTCATCTACAGCTCAAACTACCTCCATCGATCAAATTAATCATGGCTTTGAACAGCTGAACACGGCCACCCAATCAATTGCTGCGGTGGCCGAGGAAAGTGCAGCCTCTGCCGAAGAGTTATCCTCTCAGGCAAAGCTGCTGGATTCACTGCTCAATGAGTTTTCTCTCCCATAGAGGGGGGGCTATTTGGAGAATCGATTTTCCATTACACATGTTTCTTCCGTACAGGTACCGCACACTTCATTGGTAAGGGATGTATCTGTAAAATACTCACGGAGATTAGCAATGGTTGTTGCGGCAATGTTTGACAAGGCCTCTTCCGTGAGAAAGGCCTGATGGGATGTTATTATGACATTGTTAAAGCTTAATAATCGTGCCAGCTGATCATCGGGCATCACCTCAGAGGAGAGATCTTCAAAAAAGAAATCTCCCTCTTCCTCGTACACATCAAGCCCCGCATATCCAACCTGTCCCTCTTTTAATCCCTCAATAAGAGCGGCTGTATCAATAAGGGGCCCCCTGCTTGTATTTATGAGCATCACCCCTTTGCGCATCTTTTGTATTGATTTTGTGTTAATAAGATGGTGTGTTTCCGGGGTGAGGGGGCAGTGCAGAGATATCAGATCAGCCCTACGGTAGAGATCATCCAGGGAGGTGTAGGAGATGGCATGCTTGTGGGCAAAGTCCGTATCGGGATATTTGTCATAGGCAAGAACATCCATGCCCAAGCCCTTCAAAATACCGATCATGATGCGCCCAATTTTTCCAGTACCAATAACTCCGGCGGTTTTTCCATAAAAGTCAAACCCCACAAGTCCGGTTATGTTAAAATTATTGTCCCGTGTACGGTAGTATGCACGATGAACTTTTCTATTAAGACTCATCATTAGGGCCAGGGCATGTTCTGCCACTGCATAGGGGGAGTAGGCCGGCACCCGAACAACACGGATGTTTTTTTCGTGGGCATAGCAGATATCCACATTGTTGTAGCCCGCACATCTCATAGCCACCAGACGTATCTTGTTTGTATGGAGAATATCAATAACCGCCGTATCTATGGTGTCATTGACAAAGGCACACACGGCATCAAACCCTGCGGTAAGCCGTGCAGACTCTTCTGTCAGCTTTGTCTCAAAAAAGAAGAACTCAAACTCTTCAAATCCTTCGGCAGTGCTGAAAAAGGCTCGATCGTACTGTTTTGTATCAAAAAATGCGACTCTTTTTTTCATGGTAATCCCTTTCTGGATGCACCTCTTTACCGCAAGAGAATGGGTAATAGAAGTAGTATCAATGGAGTTACGGTAAGTGTAATAAGTCCTGTAAGAATAATTGCTAAGCTACTCATGGCACCCTCTGTTTCACCAAGCTCGATTGCCTTTGAGGTTCCTACGGCATGCGAGGCAGTTCCCAGGGCTGTACCCTTGGCAACGGGGTCAACAATCTTGAAGAGCGTAAAGGCAACAGGATAGAGAACTACTCCGAGAACCCCCGTGATAACAATTGAGAGCACGGTGATTGCTTCCATGGCTCCAAGAATGCGGCTCATTTCAATTCCCAAGGGCGTTGTTATGGACTTGGGAACCAGAGATTCTGCAATCTCCGTATCGAGACCAAGAAGGAGTGCTCCTCCGATAATGGAGACACAGGAAGTGATGACGCCGGCACAGATTCCTCCTATGATCGCCTTTCTATGAGCCTGTAACATCTTAATTTGCCGATAGAGTGGAATGGCCAGAATGGTCACGGTGAGAGGCAGGAATGCCACAAGTATTCCCGCTCCGTTCATATAGTGGTCAAGGGGAATGTTCTGTGTATGCAAGACAAGCCCTATCAGTATGAGACTCAAGGCTATGGGGTTGCAAAGCGGGTTTTTCCAACGAAGGTAGATTCTTCGGGTCAACACGTAGCATCCCACGGTAAGAAGCACCCCGAAAATTGGTGACGCACTCATTTTTCCTCCTGTGTCATAAGGGCCTGTACAACAGCTCCTGTTACACCCATAACCAAAATATTACTAATACTCAGGAGGAGTATAATTCTACCGATGCTTCCCGCAAGAGCCTCCGTGGAGTCGAGGATGTGTACTGCCGGTGGTATGAAGAACAGTGGTAGATGTCGTAATGCCAGGGGGACAATGGTTGGGAAATGCCGGAGCGTAAGCAGTCGTATTTGCAGAAGTAGAAAAAGAATTATCATGCTCAAAACGCTTGCAGGCATCGGGATGTACTGCTCAATAAGAAGAGAGACGCCGTATACTGCCGCTATAATACCGCCTTCACGCAGTAGGCCAATCATCAAAACCTCCTTGCTATGGTATAAGAAAATATATAATTTTTTCCCAAATGTATACTATTTAGGTATAGAATACGATAATCTACAATAATCTTGTATCATCCAAGACTGTGGGCACCCGCAAAAAGGCTGGTTTTCTTTGGGCATCTCGTGGCTTCGTGACGACCGTGGTAGAGCAAGAGAGCTGATTTCTCACTTTTCTAGTATCTCATTTCACTACTGTTTGCTGTGCCGTTTTGGGCGCGTCCCTTCGGGCCGGGTCCTGCCGGGGGTTCGCTTGACGCTCCGTGCCGAGGGCACACCTTCGGTCCCCTCTGCCCCCTCGCGCGATCACGGGCGGTTTCTTTTGGTTCCCGAAACTCCGTGAGATACTCAGCTACAGCTGTTATGGTTTCTTGGGGGCTTCTCCTGCGTGATGCCCTGAGCTGAGCTCCCGTGTTTTTTCCTATGAGATAAAAAAACTAAAAGCGGTGTGTTCTTTGAAAATTTTTGGAGGTCCGTGAGTTTTGCTCTCTGGGACATCTCCTGGAGAGGGTTGCCAGAAGAGCTGTCAGAATGATTACCCGTGCTTAAAAGGATTACGACTTGTTGCCCTTTTGGTGGTGTTATGTTTTTTCTAAGGGGTGGTAGAATGCTCACCTTAATTATGGATAGGTACGTTCTCTATATTTCCCCCAACGGCTTCTTCCTCATACCGGTACAATAGACTATTTTACTGTATTCCCATTTCCCGTTTTTACAGAGTGAATATTTTATTACTTCGTGGTAGGATGTTCACTTCTATGAAAAGGCATTCCCCCACACAGAAAGGATGATACATGACAATCTTCACAGAATCTTTTTGGATCGATCAATGGAATCAACTCAACGCCACCCGTTCCTCCCAACGTGGGTGGGCGAATGCCGCTGTATGGAATTCTATGGCAGAATCGTACGGATCGCGCGATGAATCATGGCGTAGAGCTCGCAAGAATGAAGTGCAGAAGCTTGTAGACCAAGGCATCATCTTTCCGGGGGCAAAAGTTCTCGACATCGGGTGTGGCCCCGGATCCCACGGTATTTTCTTTGCCGAAGCAGGGTGCGAAGTAGTCGCCGTGGACATCTCCGAAAAAATGATTGAGCGATTTGAAAGCGAAATACCAGCACATCTTACATCTCAGGTAGAGTGTCGTGTGTGTAACTGGCACGAGATGGATCCCGATCAGGAAAAATTTACTCGGGCCTTTGATCTGGTTTTTGCCAATATGACCCCCGCTATTGGCAGTGCAGATGACCTCATGCGTCTGATTCACTGTTCCAGAGGGTGGTGTCATTGGGCGGGCTGGGCAGGAGTCCGCCGTGATTTTCTCATGGAAGACATTCGGAGAGAACTCTCCATAGGAAATCAGGGGGCCTTTGAAGGAAATGCGCTTTACGTATTCAATCTATTAGTCTCGAAGGGGTACTTCCCGGATCTCTCCTTCACCGAGCGGAACTTCACCCGTGATGTTTCCGTAGAAAAAATGACGGAGCAAGCAGCAGCAATACTCTCTACGGAATCACATATACCCGCAGAGGAGCTTCGTCCCCGCATTGCAACCTATCTGCGATCCATCGCTTGTGACGGTGTTATCCAGCGAAAATCAATGGGGCGATCCGGCGCCATGCGTTGGGCAATCAACTAAGCATTTCCCCGTGAAGAGATGCATCCTCTTTTCACGGGGGATTTTTTTGGTGGCGTCGCTCAGTAGTACGTGGTAATGCCCATGGGGGGAAGAGTTACTCCGTCATGGGGCGAACAACTCTGAATCCACGAGCAGATGAGACTCTTGTTGGACCCACAAACCTTCTTCTACCTTTTCGAAGTTCCATTGCAGAAGATTCAAATGAACCGCCGCGACGTACCTTGCTAGAACCGCTTGATGGGCCGGGAGGGTTTTCCCGTGGGGAACTTTTGTAATAATCCTGATGATACCAGTCATTACACATTTCCCACACATTCCCCGCCATATCATAGAGTCCGAAATCATTTGGTTCTTTTGATCCCACCGGTGCAGGTCTGCCGTTACTGTTGGCCCAGTATACGGCATAGGTATCCACGATATGGGATGCGGAATCCTCTACTGGTGTTGTTGAATCACTGCTCCAGTAAAAGGCCTTTTCCTTTCCCGTGCCGGCGGCATATTCCCATTCTGCTTCCGTGGGAAGACGGTAGCCGTTTTTGGAAAAATCTGCCACCCACGAGGTATCATATACGGGGTCGTACCCCTCTTTTATGCTTAGGGCATTGCAGTATCGTACTGCATCATACCAGGAAATATTGGTTACGGGGAGTGTATCTCCTGTTACTTCCGAGGGGTTTTCTCCCATAACAGCAAAATACTCCCTTTGCGTTATGGGATATTTTCCTATGGAAAAGGACGACAACGAAATAGTGTGAGCAGGCCGTTCATCCCTGAGGTAAATAAAAAAATTGGTATCCGTACCCATTACATATTCTCCCCCCGAAAGCTCCACCATGGCGGGGACTGTGCGGGGTACAAAGGTGGCGGTGAGCTCTATGTCCTCCTCCAGAACAAAAATGACAGTATCCGTAACATCGGAGATCACGCCGTCCCACCGGGCAAACCAATACCCCGTATCGGCTTCATGGGTAAATTTCACGGTGTCGCCATGGTAATAGGCATCCTCTTCGGGGATCACCAGAATAGATCCATTCTCCGTAATAAGATCGAGGGTATACTCTTTTCGTGTAAATACCGCTTCGATTTCCATGGATGAATCCACCACAATAGTGATGGGGTTATCCTCTCCTTCAATATCCTGATCCCACTTTTTGAAGGCATAGCCTTCAACGGTCTCTTCAGCAGTAAGCTCCACGGTGTCACCCCTAGTATATGCCTGTTTATCGGGAATGCGGCTTACAGAACCATTTTCTGTGTGTATCTCAATGGTATACGTGGGTAGGCGGCGCCATTGTGCATGAAGGGTCAGGGCTGAATCGGGCATGCGTACAGTATCTCCGGGGGCAAAGGATGCTCCTGTTCCCTCTGAGACGGTATTCCAGCTTGAAAAAGAATACCCTTCGCGCCCCAGTTCATTCTCATTGTCTGCTATAATAACGGTTTCACCTGGCATATAGGTGTTTGAATCCACGGGAACCTCGCCGGAGGTATGGTCTTCACTATGATAGGTGACGGCAAAACGGGGGAGAGAATCAAATAGTGCAGTAAACGTCACATCTTCCGTAAGTATAACGGTACGTGGGTTCTCAGACTCTGCCGAAGTGTCCTTCCATTCTGTGAAGTAATATCCGCTGTCCGCGATTGCTTCCAGCTGCAAGGTATCGTTATAGAAATACTCTTCTTTTTCCGGGGTAATGTCAATTGTTCCATTCTCTGCAACAACATCTATGTCAATGCTCTGAGGAGAAAAATGTGCAATAATTGCCTTGTTGGCATCCATTGTAATGGTTTTTTGTGATTCAGTTCCTTCAACATCCCCTTCCCATTCTGAAAAAGTATAACCTTCAAAGGCTTTGGCTGTCAGTATGACACTTTCGTCAAGGGCATACTCCTCTTTTTCCGGGGGTAACATCAACTTCCCCGTATTTACTGACAACGCTCAGGGTGAAAGTTCGCTCATCTGTATTCGGACTCACGGTGTCATCACAAGAAAAAGAAATAAAAAATACAAGGATAAGTGTTGTTATGGTGTGTCTATTATGCATGAGATACTCCTCTATATTAAGAACTGTAGTGTAATGAAGTCGCTACAAAATAATTCAGTTATACGGGAAAGTCAAACTTGCAATGGTTACCCTTTAAGGGATCTAAACACGGACCTCTTTACTGTTGACATATCCAAAAGCGGGGGGATATATTACATACATACCTTACATTGTACGAGGACATTTGTGAAAATAGATGCGCAGCTCCTGAGAAACACCATCGATGCCATGGAGCATATCTTCTATATTACCGATACGCAGGGTATTATAGAGTATGTAAATCCCGCCTTTGAAACACAGACCGGCTATACGGCCGAAGAGGTCTTGGGTAAGAATGCCAGTATCATGCAAGGTGATACCATGCCTGTTGATTATTATGATCGTCTCTGGAAAACCATTTCCGCCGGCAAGCCGTGGAGTGAGGTGATTGTGAATCGCCGAAAAAACGGTGAGCTCTATTATGCCCAGCAGATCATCACCTCCGTGACTGACAACCGGGGAAATATCACAAAATTCAGCGCTATTCAACAGGATATTACTGAAAGGGAGCAACAGGATAGAGTCCTCAAAAAACTCACACGTGACTATGAGCAGATATTTAATAATACACAGGATGCCATATTTCTTATTGATGTGGATAGGGAGGAGAAATTTTATTTTCGCCGCCTGAATGCGACGCATGAGAAATTAACCGGAATGAAAACCCAGGATGTTGCGGGAAAAACTCCCGTGGAAGTCTTGGGTCAGGAACTTGGCGATGTGGTGGCGCAAAATTATACCCGCTGTGTGCAGGCAAAAGAAACCATTACTTACGAAGAAAAACTTGATCTTCCCGGTGGGGTGCGCTTTTGGCAGACGCGCCTTACTCCGGTTATTGAGAAGGGTCGTGTTGTACAGATTGTCGGTGTTGCACGTGATATCACCCGGCGCCATGAACTTGCGCAGGAGATAGATATTCTCTTTCGGGTTTCCCCGGATATGTTCTGTGTTGCTTCCTTTGACGGACGATTTCTTGAGATCAGTCCGGCATGGCAGACCAATACGGGATGGGGGACAGATGAATTACAGAATCAAGAATATCTTGAGTATATTCATCCCGATGACCGCGATGCAACAATGAACGCAATGGATTTACTTTCCAAGGGAGAGGTTATTTCCTCCTTTGATACCCGATTTCGCTGTAAAAACGGCTCTTGGCTCTGGATTTCATGGACATCATATCCTCTGACAGAAGACGAAAAAGTGTATGCTGTTGCACGGAATGTACAAAAGCGTAAGGAGATGGAAGCTCAACTCGTCTATCTTTCCACACGTGATCCCCTTTTGGGTATTTATAATCGTGCCAAGGGAATGGATCTGCTTATGGAGCAGTGTGCTCGTAGCAGCAGGTATGATCGCCCCTTTAGTCTCATCATGGCTGATATTGATCATTTTAAGCGGATCAACGATACACATGGCCATGCAGCTGGAGATGCGGTCTTGCGGCATTTTTGTCGTATGGTTGATACGTGTATACGTCAGACCGATTTCTTTTGTCGGTGGGGCGGTGAGGAATTTCTCATTCTCTGTACCGAAACAGATGAAGCGGGTGCTGCCCGTTTGGCAGAGCGTATTCGAAGCACGGTGGAGAGTATGCCCAGTGATGAAAGTGAGGCGGTAACCGTAAGTTTTGGCGTTGCTCAACAGCGGGGGGACGAAGATGTAGAGGGGTTGTTGCGGGTGGTCGATGCATGCCTCTATGATGCAAAAAAGCAGGGGCGAAATTCTGTTGTGCGCCGCAGTTGAATAAAGATACATCCAAAAGTATTACATAGTGTATATTCTTACTATACCTTCTCCCGGGAGATGTCATGATACCCTTTTCACTCAAGACAGACCACGGCACCGTTCTTACCCCTGATGATCTGCAGGGCAGGTATACGATCCTCTATTTTTATCCCCGGGATAACACGCCGGGATGCACCCTGGAGGGGCAGGAGTTTTCCGCCCTGAAGGAGGAGTTCTCCCGCCTTGAAACTGATGTATATGGAGTTTCCGCTGACTCCGTGGAAAAACACTGCTCATTTATTGAAAAACAAGGCCTTACCATCCCCCTCATAAGCGACCCGGAAAAGGAGCTGATTTCAGCCTTTGGAGCATGGAAGAAAAAGAATATGTTTGGACGGGAATATATGGGGATTGTCCGCACAACCGTGATGCTTTCTCCTGAAAATAAGGAAATTAAACGGTGGGATAGGGTGAAAGCCCGCGGTCATGCTGAGAAGGTCTTGGCGTATCTTAAGGAATTATCACAATAAGGTAAGAGGTATATGAAACAGGTAAAAGAAAATCTCTATTGGGTGGGAGCGCTGCACCCTGATCTTCGTGTCTTTGATGTCATAATGCACACAAAATACGGAACAAGTTATAACGCCTTTATTTTAAAAACCAATGCGGGAAATGTCCTCTTTGAAACGGTGAAGGTGAAGTTTTTTGATGACTTCCTCAAAAAAATAGAAGAGGTATGTCCCGTGGAATCCATCTCCCATATTGTGGTGGATCACACGGAACCCGACCATGTTGGCAGCCTTGAAAAGCTTCTTGATCTGGCCCCTCAGGCACAGGTGGTGGGATCTGCCGTGGCCCTGAATTTTCTCCGGGATATCTGCAACCGCCCCATTCCGGGAATTGCCGTGGATCATAATGCCACCCTTGACATTGGCGGGGAACGGCTACGCTTTCTTTCCGTACCCTTTCTCCACTGGCCCGATTCCATATACACTTATCTGGAAAAGAATAAGACCCTTATCACCTGTGATTCCTTTGGCTGTCACTACTCCGATGAGCGGGTGTTTAACGATACAATAGACGGAGATTTCTACCCCGCCTACAAATACTATTTTGATATGATTATGGGGCCCTTTAAAAAACATGTGCGCTATGCCCTGGAGCAGATTGAGCCCCTCGATTTTGATACCATCTGCCCCGGCCATGGACCGGTGCTTCGTACAGATCTTGACTACTATATAGATCTCTATCGTAAATGGAGCCAAGAGGAGGAGATCCCCCTTCCCGAAAAACCACAGGTGGTGAATGCCTTTGTTTCCGCCTACGGCTACACCGAAGAGCTTGCCCGTCATATCAACAGTGGTATTGCTGAAGTGGTGGATGCGGATATCCACACCTATGATATGGTGCATGCCGATGCACAGGAGGTACAGAAAAAAATCGATACAGCCCAGGGGTTGCTCCTTGGTTCCTGTACCATAAATGGCGATGCCCTGCCGCCGGTGATGGATCTTGCCATGGGCCTCAACGGCATTGCCCACGGGGGAAAGGTGGCGGCAGCCTACGGCTCGTACGGATGGAGCGGTGAAGGCCCTGAAGTATTGAATTACCGTTTGCGCACGCAACGAATGAACACCCTTGAGCCCCCCCTTCGGGTAAAATTTAAACCCTCACAGGATGATACAGAGAAAGCCGTGGATTTTGGTCGGCGATTTGGAAAAAAAATACAAAAGGAGTGGGAACAGATGGGACGAACCGGTTCTGATGGGAAGACATTTTGGAAGTGTACTGTCTGCGGAGAGGTCTTTGAAGGAGCCCTTCCGCCAACAACGTGCCCTGTTTGCGGGGTTGGCTCTGAGGCCTTTGTGGAACATGCTCAGGATGTGGTGACCTACTCCGATGACCGTCCGCAGAAGATGGTGATTGTTGGTAGCGGTGCCGCGGCCATTTCTGCTGCTGAGGCTATTCGCGCACGTAACAGTGCCGCAGAGATCCACCTCTATACGGCGGAGGATATTCTCCCCTATTACCGTCCGGTCTTAACGGATATGCTCTCCCGTTCCGTGGAGGATGAGGAGTTTTTCCTTCATCCCGAGCATTACTATGCTGAAAAAATATTACCCTCCATCTTTCAAGCCCCGTGGTATCCATTGCAGAGGCAAAAAAAGGAGATTATCCTTGAAAGCGGAGCGGCTGTCTCCTACGATAAACTCCTTCTTGCCACCGGGGCGGATCCCTTTGTGCCTCCGGTGAAGGGGCGGGATCTTGCGGGAGTTCATACGATTCGCTCCCGCAGGGATATTACGCGTCTTCAGGAGCGCTTTGCTGCTCCCGGAAACAGAAAAATTCTCGTTGTGGGGGGGGGGCTCCTTGGTCTGGAAACAGCCTGCGGTCTTGCCCAAAACGGCGCAGAGGTTCTGGTGGTGGATACGGCGCCCCGTATTTTGCCCCGTCAAACCGACGGTCCCGGGGCGGAGTTTCTCATGGATCTGGTGAAAGAGAGCAGCATAGAAATTATCACCGATACGGTGGTGCAGGAGATTTACGGTCATGAAAACCGCGTGGAGGGAGTGATCCTTGCAACGGGAGAAAATATACAGACAGATCTGGTGGTGGTGTCTGCGGGTCTCAAGCCTTCGGTGGATCTGGCAGAGGGAACAGCAATCAGTACGGGACGTGCCATTGAAGTAAACGATCGTATGGAAACCGGTGCACGGGATATTTATGCCGCCGGTGATTGCGCCATCTTCAATGAATGTTATTACGGTATCTGGGAGCCTGCCCTGGAACAGGGGCGGGTGGCCGGTGCAAATATGGCCGGTGATGAAAAGCGCTTTGCCGGGAAAAAATATCCCGCCACCCTTCATGCCTTCGGTACCTCCCTTTTTGCCCTGGGGGATATACACCTGTCTCCTCAGGATAAGGATGTTACAATAATACGTCGCCGTGATGATCTGAAAAAGGCTTTGGTGACCTATTATTTTCAAAAAAACCGCCTGTGCGGCGCACTTTTTATTGGCGATCTCTCAAAATCGGCTCCGGTTATTACCGGGGTGAATGAAAAAATCACCTATGAGGATGCTTTGGACGAAAAAATGTTGTGAGGCTGCCTATGCAGATAATAAAACGTGATCAGCGGGAAACATCCGTTGACATACAGGAAATACGGAAGGCCCTTGAGTGGGCCTGTGCGGGACTCGATGTCTCGTATCTGGAATTGGAAAGTCATAGTACGGCCCTCTATGGGGGGCAGGATCGGGTGAGTACACGGGATATTCAGTTGTCCCTTGTTGACGAAGCCCTGCATATGACCACCCCGCAGCGGCCGGAGTTTCGTATTGTGGCGGCCCGGCTTCTCCTTATGGAGATATATAAGGAAGCTGCGTACAACCGGGGGTATACGGAGTTTGGCTACGGTGATTATCTCACCTGTGTGCGTGAGGCCGTGCGGCGCAATCTCTACGATCCGGTTATTTTTGAATATTACACGGAGGCAGAGCTCTATGAAGCGGGAAAATTTCTTACCCCGGCCTATGATCTTGACTTTGATTATGCCGGTGCCCGTCTCTTAATAAACCGCTATCTTATTCGCGATCGGGAGGAGGTTTTTGAGCTTCCCCAGGAGATGTTTCTCACCATTGCCCTTTTTTGTGCGGCCAATGAAGAAAAAACGCATCGCCTCGACAGGGTACGGGAGTTTTATGAGGTTCTTGCGGCGCGTAAGATTTCCCTGGCAACGCCCATCCTTCTTAATCTTCGCCGGTGTGGGGGGAATCTTTCCAGCTGCTTTGTCGCGGCTGCTGATGACTCCCTTGATTCTATTTTCTATACGGTAAACACCATTGCCCGCATCTCCAAAAACGGTGGCGGGGTGGGGGTAAATATCAGTCGGATTCGCTCTGCCGGTGCAGAGATTAAGGGCACCCCCGGAGCTTCGGGTGGTGTTGTTCCCTGGATCCGCATTATGAATGATACGGCCGTAGCGGTAAATCAGATGGGCAAACGGGCCGGTGCATTGACCGTGGCCCTTGATGCGTGGCATCATGACCTTCCGGAGTTTCTGGAGCTGCAGACGGAGAACGGTGATCAGCGCAAAAAGGCCTATGATATTTTTCCCCAGGTTGTGGTGCCCGATCTTTTTATGGAGCGGGTGGAAGAACGGGGAGAGTGGACCCTCTTTGATCCCCACGAGGTGCGCCTTGCATACGGTGTGGAGATTGCTGAGTTGTGGGGAGATGAGTTTAAGAAATGGTATACAAAGCTGGAATCTGATACGTCTCTTTCTTTGACACGACGTGTTTCTGCCCGGGAGCTCTTTAAGCAGATAATGAAGTCTCAGGTGGAAACGGGAATGCCCTATCTCTTTTTTAAAGATACGGTAAATCGCATGAATCCCAATAAGCATGACGGTATTATTCCCAGTGGAAATCTCTGTCAGGAGTCTTTTTCCAATTTCCGGCCCTCTGCCATTGAAGAGCCCCATACCGAGGAGGGGAGCATTCGCCAGATCTCCCGGGAGGGACTTGTCCATACGTGCAACCTCGTCTCTCTCAACCTTGCGGAAATAGATGAATACGAATTACCTCAGATCTGTGCCCGGGCGGTGCGTATCCTTGACAACAGTATTGACATGACCTTTCCGCCCATTATGGAATCACGCCACCATAACGAACGGTATCGTACGATAGGGGTGGGGGCCATGGGACTGGCAGATCTTCTTGCAAAAAAGAAGATCCCCTTTGAAAAGGCAGCAGCCTTTGCCGATGCCTATTTTGAGAAAATTGCCTATTTCACCGTCTCTGCCAGTGCCGATCTTGCCCTTGAACGGGGGGCCTATCCGGCCTTTGCGGGCAGTGACTGGGAGCGGGGAATCTTTTTTGGACGGGATCGGGCGTGGTATGAAGCCAATAGTGACATTGCTTCTAAATGGCTGGAGCTCATGGACAAAATCAGCCGTGAGGGCATACGCAACAGTCAGCTCCTTGCTATAGCACCCAATACCTCAAGCTCTCTTTTGCAGGGGTGTACTGCCGGTGTATTACCGGTGTTTAGTAAATTTCATATTGACAAAAATGCCAATGGGGCTATTCCCCTTTGCCCCCCCTTTATTAAGGAGTCCTTTTGGTATTATAAGGAAAATAAGCATATTGATCAGCGTGAGGTGGTGCGTCTCATGGGGGCCATACAGAAATGGATAGACCAGGGGATCAGCATGGAGCTTTTGTATAATCTCAATACGCCCATTACGGCACGGGATATTTATGAGGTTCTTATGACTGCATGGAAAGAGGGGGTGAAAACAGTGTACTACACGCGAACCCTCCAGAAAAACAGCAATATTTCCGAAAAAGCCGAGTGTGAATCCTGCGCAAATTAAGGAGCAGAAATGAAGAAAATGTATACGAAAAAACTCTTTAATCCTGCCGGGGTGGACACCCTTGATACCCGGCGGATTATCGAAGGGAACACCACCAATCTTTTTAACCTCAACAACGTGAAATATGACTGGGCAAGCAAGCTCTATCGTACCATGATGGAAAATTTCTGGATACCGGAAAAGGTGGATCTCACCACGGATATTCAGGATTATAAAAAGCTTACCGATCCGGAGAGAAAGGCCTATGATGGCATTCTCTCCTTTCTTGTGTTTCTTGATTCTGTGCAGACCAATAATGTACCAAAAATATCGGAGTATATCACGGCGCCGGAGATCAATCTTGTCTTGGCGATTCAAACCTATCAGGAGGCGATTCACTCGCAGAGTTATGCCTACTCCATAGAGACTGTCATAGAAAAGGACCGCCGCGATGCCATTTATGAATTCTGGCGGGACGATTCTGTTCTCTTTGACCGGATCAGTTTTATAGCCGATTCCTATCAAAAGTTTCATGATGCCCAGAGCAGGACAAATTTTGCCACGGCACTTATTGCGGATTATCTCCTTGAGGCGGTCTATTTTTATAACGGCTTTAATTTCTTCTATCTTTTGGCAAGTCGTAATCTCATGCCGGGAACAGCCGATATTATCCGCTATATCAATCGTGATGAACTAACCCACGTGGTACTCTTTCTCTATGTTATCCGGGGGATTCGTGAGGAGCAGCCTGATATGATTCCCGATGATCTCATTTACTCCATGTTTGAAACGGCGGTGACCCAGGAGATTGAGTGGACAAACCATATTATTGGCGATGATGTGTTGGGGGTTACCCGTGAGAGCACCGACTCCTACACAAAATTTATTGCCAATAAGCGCTTAAAATCCCTTGGTCTGGAACCACTCTATCCCGGATTTGAGACCAACCCCTATGAACACCTGGAGCGTATTGCCGATACGGAGGGGGCCGGTGATGTGAAGGCCAATTTCTTTGAAAGCACCGTCACCAGCTACAATCAATCCAGTGCCGTTGAAGGGTGGGATGAGTTGTAAGATCGGAGTATGAGTTTTTTGTAGGTTTCTTTCTCTTTTCTGTGTGGAAGAGAAAAGAGGTCGTGCACGAATATATACACAGTCGCGCATGTATTTGTATTGACACGGGGTTACACCAAACCGTTTTTTTGGAGTCTGAAACGGATCATCAAAGACAGCATGAATTTTTTTTGTAGACAGCATGGCACCTTCATAGAATACTGAAAAGAGATCTAACCAAGGAGGATCTATGATGAGTATACTACGGGTTGTTACAGTGTTGTGCGTCTTTTGGGTAGGTACAGCAGTATCCTACAGTTGGGAAGTGGTGCATCAGGATGAGGGACGCCACGAGTTCTACTCAGTGGCCTTTGGGAATGGTCGCTATATTGCATGTGGTACATCGGGGTTTGCTGTTACATCAGAAGATGGCAGTGTTTGGTCAGAAACTGATCTTTTCCCAGAGGACTGGGACAGACTCAAAGGAACCCTGAAGGCTATTCGGTGGAATGGGGAACGGTTTGTCGCAGTTGGCTCATGGGGAACAGTGCTCACATCTTCAGAGGGTGATACCTGGGAGAGTTATCAGGATTCTATCGGAAACACTTCTATAGCATTTGAAGATGTCACCTTTGGCAATGATATGTGGGTTGCCGTGGGATGGTCCGGTTCTGCTGAAGGAGGGCATCATATCTTTACGTCCTCTGATGGTATGTCCTGGGAAGAGCAGGAAAGTCCTGTAACAGAGGCATTCCATCGTCTGTATGGAGTATATTGGGATTCAGTGCTGAATATCTTTATTGCCGTGGGAAATAATGTCTGTATCCTTACTTCAGATAACGGGATAGACTGGTATGAGCAGGAGTCTCCCATAGAAGAATCTAACTACCGGACTGTGGTGCGGTATGGTGAAATGCTTGTTATCGGGGGAAGCCATGATGATATGTGGGCATATGCTGCTATTATTACGTCACTGGATGGTCTTGAATGGGAGCAGCAGGAGGTACCCCTCAATGATATGGGATTCAGTTCAAGCGTGTATGAGTTGGTTGTGGGGGAAGATGCTCTATTGGGGTTTTCGCGATTTTTTTATTCCAGTGATGATGGGATAGAATGGGAAATCAGCCGAGAAACAGAAGAGTATGCATTTCTCAATGCAGGACTGTATAGAGATAGTGTATATATTGGTGTTGGAAGTGATTTGACAATTTTACGGGCAGAAATTCGTGAAACAGCCCTTATTGACGAACCTGCGAGAGATGTTAATGCCTTCCGGCCATATGTATTTGCAGATGGCCTTCATAATTTGCGTCTTCCACGGGGCTCCCATCACGTACAGTTGTTTACCCTCAAGGGTGAGTTAGTGTGGCGAGAATCTGTTTGGGCAGAACATGCCAATGAGATGGTTCCTCTTTCTCTACCTCGCTCTATAACAGATGTAGGTCGTATGTATATAATGCGGGTTATACATGGGGATGAGACACTATTCCAGGATCGTATTCGTTTTTAGAATAGGGGCTGCTCCCATAGTTTTTAATGCGCTCCTGGGAGGCGCGTTTTATTACACACATAAGCCTATGAACGCCACCGTTTAAACGGTGGCGTTCACTATGTTTGATACTTTATTTACAATGTTTTAGAAAGATATTTCCTCAGTCTCAACTTCCTCGGTCTCAACTTCCTCGGTCTCAACTTCCTCGGTCTCAACTTCCTCGGTATCAACTTCCTCAGTGTCAACTTCCTCAGTGTCAACTTCCTCAGTGTCAACTTCCTCAGTGTCAACTTCCTCAGTGTCAACTTCCTCAGTCTCAATATCCTCAGTCTCAACATCCTCAGTCTCAACATCCTCAGTCTCAACATCCTCAGTGTCAATATCCTCGGTGTCAATATCCTCGGTGTCAATATCCTCGGTGTCAATATCCTCGGTGTCAATATCCTCGGTGTCAATATCCTCGGTGTCAATATCCTCGGTGTCAATATCCACGGTGTCAATATCCACGGTGTCAATATCCACGGTGTCAATATCCACGGTGTCAATATCCACGGTGTCAATATCCACGGTGTCAATGTCTGCTATTTGTGAGGCAGAGAATGACTCAAGAGAAAGATCAAGGGGGATTCGGCCATGAAGTAAAACCTTGTTAAAGGCTGATTTTGGGATGGTTCGTATATCTTCACTGCCATTAGTTCGCTGTACCTTGAGCATAAGACTGTCATCATCCATTTGAAGAAACTTCGCTTGCCTCATAACCCCGTCGTTCATGTAGAAGTGAGAAAGTGGAGTTTCCGTAGTATCCTTCTGTATTTCAGTCGTTGTATCGGGTGTTTCAGAAATGACTTCTATTACTTCTTTTGAGGGTACGGAGTCTTGTGACGGATAGGTGTTGAGGCTTAAATCAAGGGGGGGCTCCCCTTCAATAAGTACAAGGGTAAAAAGCTCCTTTGGAAAAAAACGTTGATATTGTGTGTTATCATACCCATGAATGAACACCTCAATAGTATCATTCTTCATTTGTACAAACTCTGCTTTTCGCATAACTCCATCAGGAGTATAAAATTCTGATAGGGTTTCAGATGAAGCTCCAACAGCCCCACCGCTGAGAACCAGTATCATAAACCATATAAATTTTGTTTGTATTTGTGTCATATGACAATATCCTTATATAATAAAAATAGTTATAACTGAAGACCATAAAAACCAAAACGGAGACCAGCTCCTACCCCTCTTCGTGGGGAAAGGAAGGGTGATCCGTACGCATCATAATGAGCACGTAAGGAAATTCTTTTCCTATCCATCAGACGTAATTCAAGACTTGATGCAAGGCGTTTTGTACCACCTATGTGAAGGCGGTATCCTGTCGACATAAGACCAAAGAGCATGTCATTCTCAGCTCCGATACTTATCTGGGGTACCGTATTTATTTGTGGAGTATTTGCAAGTCCTTGAAGGTATTCTGCAGAAACACGGATCTGACGGCTTAAAAAGTTTCCCCACCATTGACTATCCCATACCGTTTGAATAACACCGGCGTGAAGAAATGTTGAGGTTTGACGCCAAATTGCCCCATCGGCAGACAGGGTATCGTCGTCCTGCATGGGAAGTTTTCCCCCTTTTCTTCCTCCCATTGTTCTGAATCACGGTCTAAAAGGGATAAAAGAGTGTGGTTTTTCCCGCTTATGCTTGTTGACCCTCGGTAGATATTACTCCATCTTATTGCTCCAATATTGAAGATTCCTCCCGAAAAAAACACGTCCTCCACCATCTGTCTGAAAGGCAATGTCAAAGCTACCACCGAAACCGGTAAATGGCAGGGATAGATCTTCCGTATCAAAGGTGTAATTGCCGGTAAGTCCTGTGCCGGCAGTAATAATATCGGCAGTACCTTCCACAGAAAAGAAACGAGCATTATCGTCTATCATAACACGGGCTTTGTTTGTCGATATCTCTGTAAAAACATGCCCCATATGAAAATGTGCTTGAATTCCTCGGAATAATTTCGTATTGGAGTATCCCGTCATCTTATCGATAAAGGGTGGGCTCGTAACAGCAGTTCGCTTTGCACCGCTTATGGTAGAGACTGACTGTAAACGGAATGAAAAATCAGAAAAATCAAGGGTACTTCCAGGAGACATGGCACCAGTAAAAACAATACCAGGAAGAGAACCGGGGATACGTAGATGCATTGCTGTTTCATTCCGTATGCTCCAGTGTATATTTGGGCTTGAGTATGAGAGAGGCTCCCAGTGAAATCGACTGCGGATATCAAGATTACGTTTCAAGGCATTGTCTATTTTATCACTGGTTTCTTGAGGGTTTTCCCCCCGAATATTAAAGGTTTCTCGTATTGTTTCTGTGATTATTTGATCAAGAACATTAGGCTCCGTAATATCAGCATACTCCCTATATGGACGCATGGCAAGGGTATTGCTATAGGCGGAAGCTGATACATTACTTAGGAAATGAGTTTTTGAATATTCGTATTGACAGTCTTGAAAAGCAGCTGCTGGAGAAGGGTGTATAAGATTTCTGTGCTGCGGCGCACGGGTACCATGAAATAGCTGTGTCCTTTTCTGAGGAGATTGAGTAATTGTGTCCCACAGGGCAAAATCATGCGCATGAGAAGAGAGTAGTTCTATCTCATCCCAAAAGTCTAGTTCTTTCCGATATGTAAATAAAAGAGAGTCGGATAGAGTGACTTGTGAGAATGTATGATCCTGGGTTTTTGAAAAAGAAGAGACACTATCCCAAAAGGCAAAGGAGGAGTGGTACGACAAAAAAACCTGGCGTGCCTTTTCATCAATGCGATGTGCCAACGTAGGCGATGTACGAGATAAGGAGTCATGT
>NZ_ASJR01000031.1 GCF_000474745.1 Chitinivibrio alkaliphilus ACht1
CCGCTGAACCAGTACAAAGAAGTACCCAAGGGCATACGTTCAAAAACGAAAACAAGTTTTCTGTTTCACTAATAACCATTGATCTTGATTTCTTTGATATGATCGCTTGATTTTCCCGGAGCCGTTGCGAAGCTCTATTCTCCTCGCTTGTATTGGGAATAATTCCCAATACGGTAGCTTGATTTCCGAAAATTTTCACCTGAGTTCTGATCCGGAAACTATCTTTGTAGTGTGATCTTGAGTTTCGAAAAAATTTTTGACGCTCAGTTTTGTGGAAGATCGCGAAAATCAAAAATACTATCAGTGAGAGGCGGTGAAGGAGCATGAAGACCAAGAACGCGGTTATAATATTTTCCGGCGAAAATCAACGGGGCATCATTGCATTTTGCAGATATGCCAGCAAGTTTGACATCCCATTTTATATTATCACCTCGGGCGAGAAGGACTCTATTTACCTTACGGATTACTCAAAGAAGGTTGTAGGCCAAAGAAAAAATAAGGGTTTAGTCTACGATGAAATCTTTACTATTCTAAAAGAAGTCATGGAAAGATGCCGTATTAATGAAGGCTTCGTCTTGCCGAGTACCGAGGATTTAAATTCTTTACTTTTTGATAAAAGAAAAGAGTTGCAAAGCTGTAATATTTATCTTCCTCTGGTGGATAAAGAAATTTACGATCAGGTGGGAAATAAACGAACATTTACTAAAATATGCGCCAGTAAGGGACTCGGCATACCAAAAGAGTTCGAAGACGTTGCCGAAATATCCTATCCTTTTGTTTTAAAACCAAACAAAACCTTCGGGAACGACAAGAGTGAAAAGCTGACCCCCCTTATCATTACAAATGAGGATCAATTAAAAAAGAAATTACCTGGTATAGACCTGGAAGATTATTTTTTGCAAGAATTCATTGAGGGCAACAGTCACTATCTTTTACTTTATATTTCAAAGAAGGATAACCATATCAAATATGCCCAAGAGAACATTATCCAACAACAAGACGGGGCATCCATGGTAGCGGCCGTACCGTCCGACCTGTATAAAGAAGAACTAGCCGACAAATACATCGATTTACTGAAGGGTTTAAACTTCTATGGTTTGGTAATGGTAGAGCTGAAGTATTGGAATAACCAGTTTTATATGATAGAAGCAAATCCAAGGCTATGGGGGCCGAGCCAGTTTTTTGTCGATGCAAATGTCCCTATTTTTGGAGAGTTTCTCATTGAGCTCGGTTTCAAGCTAGAAGACAATTCCCGCTTAAATGAGGAAGCAAAGTACTTTTGGTTTGGCGGCGTTATGGAAAATTATCAGTATGGAAAACAGCTGACTTTTTATAACACCTATAATGCAGAACTTCTAGTGGATGAGTTGCCATTATGGCTAACTCATGATCTATACAGACGAAATGACACGAAAGAAATTTTTGTTAATCAGAGTTTCAAGTTTACAAAATATTAGTAGTATAATGGTCTGAAATTTTCAGACCATTATAAAGAGAGGCTTGAATAGCAAGATTTGAGTTATTCAGTAAGCCCTAAATAGTGCGTTCATACGCATACTCCTTTTTTTATGCCCGAAGGCGTTATTAAGGTATACCCCGGCATTTGCATACCGAACATGTATCTGTGTTACAGTGACAACCCTGATATTCATTCACCTGCAGCGCGGTAATGTAAATTAAAGTTCGCAATTTCCATTTGATACATATTATGAGTCCCGTATAAAAACCCATTTTTTATAGGAAATGGCAATAATACGCAAGTTGTGACCACTATATATAGCGGTTGTCCGGACTAATGACGGTGCATATTGTTGTTGACAATTTTATTGCTACCCATATTGGGGTTTTTAGAGTAGACTCAATATTGTTAATATGTTGCGATAAGAGGAAGCGCTCCTTTAAAAGTTTTGATGCTCCTATGGCGTGCTTTTCTTGCGTCGCTCTTTTCCGATATTTCGTGCTGTTTCCCATGCGGGAAGGTTCCACAGCTGAACCAGGCTGATATAGACTGCTCCTCCAGAACATAGCTGAAGTAGAAGAGAGAGGCCATAGGAAGATAGTGGTACAAATGCATCTACTCCGTATGCCGTAAGGGCTGCTGCTGTAGCACAAAGAAAATAGGGAAACACATCACGAATTTGCTCGTGCATGGGGTATTTGATGAGAGGACCAGCAATACCTGCATTCAGGAAAAGAGCAATATATGAGGTAACAACCTGACCGATGACCAATGCGTAGACTCCCCAGCGAATTGAAATTAAAATTGCGGTAAGATTGAGAATTTTTTTTGCAATCTCTAATTTTAAGAAGAGATCCGTGCGGCCCACAACCTTAAGAATATTGACATTTGATGCATGGAGCGGATACAGCATCCCCACAAGGCAGAGAAGCTGGAAAAAGGGAATGGAGGTATACCATTGCTCTCCCAATAAAAAGGGAATGAGGTTTTCTGCTGTAGCAAGAAGGATACACATGAGGGGAAAACAGACCAGGGTCAACAGCTGCATGCTCTGAGTGTAGCCCCGTTTTACCCGGGGAAGATCGTCGTTGATGGCAGAAAAGGCGGGGAATGTTACTTTACCAACAATTCTTGAAAGGTTCTTCATGGGGAGATCTTTGAGACTTTTCGCCTTGGTATAGTACCCCACAATATCTACGGCAAAAAAACGGCCGATGATCAAGGCATGGAGGTTTTTAAAGGACGCGTGTAACATTCCCGACACCTGTAATTTCCACCCAAAAGAAAAAAGATCGATAAAGGATTCCCGTGAGACCCGTCCCCGGGGGATCCAGGAAGATTGGATCCAGAGCATACCGGCAAGAACAGTCTTCTGCGCCACCATCATTCCCGCCAGGGCCCACACCCCTGCACCGGAAAATGCAAGAAAGAGGCCGACGCCACTGCTCATAAGAGAGGCTGAAACCGCGGCAAGGGAGATGTTTTTAAAATCCAGAGCCTTTTCAAACTGCACCCGCTGAATAATCACCAGGGCATCAAGGAGCACCACGAGTCCGACAAATTTGGTTAGTGGGATGAGTTCCGGGCGCTCGTAGAAGGCCGCTATGGCGGGAGCCCCGAAAAACAGGGCAGCATAAAGAAGTGCCGCCATGGCACCGGAGAGGGTAAAGGCCGTGGTTAAATCGTTTTCAGATACGTCTTTTTTCTGAATGATGGCCTGCCCAAAGCCCTGGTTAATAAAGGCTTCCGTGACATGTATAAATACAAGAATAAGGCCCATGAGCCCGTAGTCTTCCGGGGTGAGGAGGCGGGCAAGAATGAGGGTTACAAAAAAGCGGATACCCTGCTGGCCGAAGCGTTCGGCGGAGCTCCAGATAAGGGCGGTAATTGTTCTTTGTCTGAGGGTGTCTTTCAAATCATCTCCTACTAATACTCATTTTAAAATAATTCGTGAATTCAAGTTGCTAATGCAACAATATTCCAAATAAAGGATTCTCGAGATACTGCCCCCCGAGGTTTCCAGCTCGAATGAAGCCATAACATCACAGCCAACACAATTTTCTGAAGCACCATCATACAAACAAGGGACCATACGCCAAACCCAATAATGGCACACAGAAGTGCACCTAACCCACCCACTATTGAAGAGCTGACAGTTGCTTTTGAAATAGTCTTGAAGTCAAGGTTCTTTTCAAACTGAACACGCTGAATAACAACAAAGGCATCAAGAACAATAACAAACCCCATGACCTGTAATAGACGGAATAATAGAGGCTCATTATAAAAATCAGCAACAAATGGTGCAGATACAAATAGAATGAGATAGAGTATGAGCGAAGCCCCAACGGAGAGCACAAACGTCGTCATCAAATCGTTGTCTGTGACACTCTTTTTTTGTATTATTGCCTGCCCAAAACCATTATTTATCAATGCTTCTGAAACACGAACAAACACCATTAGTATCCCTATAAGCCCAAAATCCTCAGGGACAAGTATTCGTGCAAGTATGAGAGTTACTAGGAATACGATCCCTTGATTACCAACACGTTCAACGGTGCTCCATAGAAGGGCTGAGATCGTCTTTTGTCTGAGTCCCATAATTAAATATGTAGCCCTTTATATCGCTTAATTTCCATCTCTTTCTTAAAATCTTCCAAATAACTAATGTAATCGTATTTGGGTTCATAACCTAACTCAATGTTAGCTTTACTAATGTCAATTTTATAAGATCGACTATTTGGTTTATCAGGCCTCGGAGTAATTATTGACGGCTTAGATGCAGGAGAAAAAACTTGAATCATTCCCTCAATTTGCGCTTTTAAAGATACGGGAACTCCTGTTCCAACATTATATATCCCAGACTCTCTATCAACGATAATACCCTTACATATCATTTGGCAAAAATCTTTAACATAAACAATATCATGAGATTTACTCGGGTCCCCCCACATTTCAATAGGCTCACCGTTAATTGCTTGATTAATCATCAGTCTGTATGCTTTCATTCTTTTCTTACCATCCACATAAAAATAATCTATTGGACTGTACGAATAAATAGTTGGTAATCTAAAAATAAACCTTTTAAGCCCATATTCTTGCCGATAATGTTCGATCAGATCTACTGCAGTATTTTTAGCAATAACATATACTCCATGATCACCTTTATATGAGAAGTTTCTCGGCATATCGGGGTGTAGTGGTTCGTCTCCTCCTATGAAATTTCCAATATCTCTTATAGTTTGGGTATAGAGTATTCTGTCGGCAGTTTATCAAAACACTCTGATTTAGTTATATCTACCGAAAAATATTCAATTCCCTTGTTCTCAAAATAATCTGTTTCTTTCCGCCCAATTGCGACAATTTGATATTCTGTTAAATCAAGGTTTTTTAAGCAGTAATCGGTCAAGTAAGCGCCAGTATGCCCAGTTGCTCCAAATATAAGCACTTTTTTCATAAACTACTCTCCATTTATCATATAATGTAATTTTTTACTTGATAATTACTTTGATTAAACGTTCTGAATTATATACAAAATCCATCTGCTCTTCTTGAGTTTCAAACTGTAGGAACAGTATACCAATTGCTTTATTAGAACCATCAAAATGCTCTACAGGATCTCCTTTTTCTTATACATAACACTCTTTACAATCTTTTTCCAATACCATTTTGATAGTCAACTTCTACAAATGCTCCATTCTCATGAGAGTAAAGAACATGAGTTGATATATATTTTTTGAGGAAAACATCACTTTTAAAGTGATAATTCCTTCGCATTGCTAATTCAACTGTAGCAGCAACCATATCTTCTCCTGTTGCCATAAGTAAAAGATCCGGTATCATATTACCACCATTTCTTGGACCCATCTCAATAAAGTGTAAGTTATCATTTCTATCAATCATAATTTCAATATTAAATGCTCCGAAATGAATATCTAATAAATCAAACAACTTTTGAGTTTCCTGTTTTATCAAGTTGAGTCTTTTATCGCTTATTACTAGAGGATAGCTTGTTCCAATGGGAACAAAGGGATTAACATAAGTACTTCTGTGACTATTTAATAAGCCCCAAAAGCTCACATTTCCATCTATAACAAAACAATCCCCCGCAATCATAAAGTCATGATCTTGCACAATAAATTCTTCAACAATAATCTTTTTACTTCTGGAATTATCTATAGCAATTTTGCAAGCATCTTCAAAGTCTTCTATCTTATCAACTTTGACTACACCTTTACTTCCTGATGAATCAATAGGTTTCACCATTACTGGGAAAGTAAATTGATTTATTTCCTGCTTTGCATTTGCCAGCGACGAATACCCTTTAGCCTTTGGACAATTAAAGTTATTCTCTCTTAAGAATTCCCTAAATTTATCCTTAAAAGCTAATATTTCAACCGATTTGTATGGATTAGTTGGTAAACCAAGCTTTTCAGCTACATACGCAGCCGTGGGAGCGGCGGGATCAGACGCATAAGCCACAATACCGTCTACACATTCGTTTTTTGCAACTTCAAGTATTGCTTCTTTATCTGTTGTACTTACACAATAAAATTTTTCTACATAATGTTGCCCCGGATTATCGGGCAAATAATCACATAAAACAGTATGGTACCCTTGCTTATTTGCATATTCGATGGCAGGTATCTGTTGAGTAGATCCTCCAAGTAATAAAAGTTTCTTCACAAGCACCCCGTTTTGATTACCGCTATAATCGTCTCCTGCACATCCTTCTCAAGACTATCATACATTGGTAGACAGAGGATTCGGCTGGAAATATCACGGGACACAGGGCACTCCTGTTTCGGTTCAATGTAACTCAGCGTGTCAAGACTGGGATAGAAGTATCTACGCGGCGCAATCGCAACTTCTTTCAATGCAGATTCCACCCGTTTTAAAACCGCTTCACTTTCAAACACAACAGGGAAGTAGCTAAAGTTATTGGTGGCATCACCATTCATTTCTTGCAATTGTACCACATCCTTTAAGCCATCAACATAGCCACGGTACACCTCTTCACGTCGTTCTAGAATAAGTGGCATATCATCGAGCACACAGAGCCCCATGGCGGCCTCAAACTCATTCATCTTGGCATTTGTCCCCAAATGGGGGATGGTTTCGGAGTTTTGTATGCCGAAGTTGATCAGAAACCGCGCCTCTTCTACTAACGAGTCATCGGAAATGGCAAGAGCCCCGCCTTCGATAGTGTGGAACAGCTTCGTCGCATGAAAACTCAAGGTAGAGATATCGCCATAGTTAAGAACACTTTGACCACCCACCTTCACACCAAATGCATGAGCCGCATCATACACTGTTCGTATCTTATATTTTTCTGCCAGTGCCGCAATAGCATCAACATCGCAGGGGTTGCCGAAAACATGCACCGGCACAAGGGCGGAGGTATTGGGCGTAATAAGGGCTTCGGCTTTTTCGGGGTCCATGGTATAGGTGCTGGGGTCAATATCGGCAAAAATGGGGTGGATATTGTTGGTGACAAGGGAACTGGTGGTGGCAACAAAAGAAAAGGGGCTTGTCACGGCAAAGTCTGTTACCCCCAGGGCGCGATAGGCTATTTCCAGTGCGACGGTTCCGTTGGAAACCAGAACAAGGTTTTGCACTCCAAGATATTCACACAGCCGTTCTTCAAGACGGCGTACCATGGAGCCGTTATTGGTGATCCAGTGGTTTTCGTAAATCTCATCAACATATTTCTTAAACTTTTTTTTATCGGGGAGGTAGGTCTTTGTTACGTGAATCACGACAGCTCCTCCCGGGCACCGTACATGCTCTCATAATAATGCTGATAATCGCCGCTGACCACCTCACGCACCCATTTTTGGTTTTCTAGGTACCAGCGGATGGTCTTTTCAATACCCACTTCAAAGGATGTCTCGGGATACCATCCCAATTCCTTCTTTATTTTGGCCGGGTCAATGGCGTAGCGCGCATCATGGCCGAGGCGATCCTGCACAAAGGTAATGAGGGATTCGTTAATGTGGGCATGATCGGTGGTAAGCACCTGTTGATAGGCGGGGTTTTCCTCCATGAGTCGTGCCACCGTGGAGATAATCAGTTTCACTATGGTGATATTTTGTGCTTCGTTATGTCCGCCCACATTATACACCTCGCCGGGCCGCCCCTTCTGCACCACCAGATCAATGGCCCGGGCATGGTCTTCCACGTAGAGCCAGTCGCGCACATTGCGACCGTCACCGTACACGGGGAGTTTTTTCCCTTCAAGGACATTCTTAATCATGAGGGGAATCAGCTTTTCGGGGAAATGGCAGGGGCCGTAATTATTTGAACAGCGGGTGATATTTACGGGGAGGTGAAAGGTGTCTGCATAGGACTGCACCAGCAGATCCGCCGAGGCCTTGCTTGCCGAATAGGGTGAGTGTGGATCAAGGGGGGTGTCTTCGGTGAAAAAATCAGCCCCGAAGATGGTGCCAAACTCCTCATGATCCCTTCCCTCGGGGTAGGTTTGGGCAAGGGAGCCGTACACCTCATCCGTGGAGACCTGAAGGAATTTCACCCCCGTGCGGTAGGTGGGATATCCCTGCCCGTCCCGCCCTGTTTTCCAGGCATGGACGGCACACTCCAGAAGGGTTTGGGTGCCCAAGATATTTGTTTCGAGAAATATCTGCGGATTTTCGATTGAGCGATCCACATGGGATTCGGCGGCAAAATTCACCACATGGGTGATCCCGTGGGTGAGAAAAATATGGGAAACCAGCTCTTCATTGCCAATGTCTCCCTTGTAAAAGGTCACCCGGGGGTCCTTAATCTCCCCGGCAATGGTGCCAAGATTTCCCGCATAGGTGAGCTTATCAAGGACTGCAACGGTGATGTTATCGTGTTTTTTAAGAATATGCTTCAGGTAGTTTGCCCCGATAAAGCCGGCAGCCCCCGTGACAAGATAGCTATACATGGTAGACTCCTTCAAGGATATCGCGCAGGTTGTCCGCATAACGGGTTTTTCCCAGACGGTCAATCTGGGTCTTCAGCTCTGCATCGGTAATCCACCCCTGCCCATGGGCGATCTCTTCGGGGCTGGAAATCATCAAGCCCTGACGGTGCTGAATAGTCTGGACAAAGTTTGCCGCCTCAAGGAGGGCGTCGTGGGTTCCCGTGTCAAACCAGCTCATGCCGCGCCCCAGATTTTTGCACCGAAGACTTCCCTCCTCAAGATATTTTTGGTTCAGGGAGGTTATTTCCAGCTCTCCCCGTGGAGAGGGCTCTATTTCATGGGCTTTTTTCACGGCGGTTTCGTCGTAAAAATACAGGCCCGGGATGGCATAGTTTGATTTGGGTTTCTCCGGTTTTTCCTCCAGGGAGAGTACCTGTCCGTCTGTGTCAAATTCCACCACGCCGTAGCTATTGGGATTTTTCACAAAATAGCCGAAGATGGTGGCTCCCTCCGAAAGAGTGCAGGCCCGTTTTAGAATAGAACCAAAGCCGTAGCCGTAAAAGAGATTGTCACCGAGGATGAGGGCGCATTTTTCCCCCGCAATAAAGGATTCACCAATGAGAATGGCCTCGGCAAGACCCCGGGGTTCTTCCTGTACCGAATAGGCAAGGTTGAGGCCAAATTGGTTGCCCGAACCAAGGAGCCGTTCGAAGGTGGGGAGGTCCTGCGGAGTGGAAATAATAAGAATATCACGTATCCCCGCCAGCATGAGCGTGGAGAGGGGGTAATAAATCATGGGTTTGTCGTATACGGGAGTAATCTGTTTTGAAATGGCTTGCGTAATGGGATAGAGTCGTGTGCCGCTGCCGCCGGCAAGAATAATACCTTTCATAGGGCCCCTGTATGATTATTTTCGAATGTGAAGAATATACATCCTTAACACAGGAGCTTCAAGCATATTTGTCTCACCTGCCTCTTAATTCCTTCGTTCCCCCCAGTCGGAAGTCCGGGAACGAGAGTACGAGAGTATCCTGTCGAAGCCCCTGGTCCGTATCCACCACAACTCGTACCCAGTCTTCTGACTGGGTACGCCTGCTTCGAAAAGCACCGTCCCTGCAGAAAAACCGTGCGTACGAGTAATACATTCCCGCTTTACGGTGATTTCTGCAGATATGTACTTGTATCTATGAGCCCGAAGGCTCACGAGATGTGTTCCCAGTCGGAAGTCCGGGAACGAGAGTACGAGAGTATCCTGTCGAAGCTCTTGGTCCGTATCCACCACATCTCGTACCCAGTCTTCTGACTGGGTGCGCCTGCTTCGAAAAGTACCGTCCCTGCAGAAAAACCGTGCGTACGAGTAATACATTTTCGCTTTACGGTGATTTCTGCAGATATGTACTTGTATCTATGAGCCCGAAGGCTCACGGGGTGCGTTCCCAGTCGGAAGACCGGGAACGAGAGTGAAATCACAAAAACGTAAAACAGTCTTACTTATCTCCCCCGAAGACATCCCGTGTATACACCTTTTCCGCCACATCCTCCAAAACCTCTTCAAAACGGTTTGCCACGATAATATCTGCTTTTTCTTTAAAGGTTGCAAGGTCTGATACAACTTCGAGTCCTTCAAAGGTAGAGGTTTCCAGGACCGGCTCATAGATTACAACGGTAATACCCTTTTCCTGCAGCTTTTCGATGACACACCGCACGGCGGAGCTCCTGAAATTATCAGACCCCGATTTCATAATAAGGCGGTATATACCCACCACGGAGGGATTGGAGGAGGCGATTCTGTCTGCAACAAAGCTCTTTCGTGTCTCGTTGGAATCCACAATGGCCCCAACGAGGTTGTTTGGCACATCGGAAAAATTGGCGCGGAGCTGCTTGGTATCCTTGGGAAAACAGTAGCCTCCGTAGCCAAAGGAGGGGTTGTTGTAGTGAGTGCCGATACGGGGGTCAAGGCCCACGCCGCTGATGATATCCTTCGCATTCAACCCATGAGTTTCGGCGTAGGAATCCAGCTCATTAAAATAGGCAACCCGCATGGCAAGATAGCTGTTTGAAAACAGTTTTATGGCTTCAGCCTCTGTGGAGTCGGTAAAAAGGACGGCCACATTCTTTTTTGTGGCACCCCGCTCAAGAAGTCCCGCAAATATCATGGCACGATCTGACTTTTCCCCCACAATTATCCTGCTGGGATTGAGGTTGTCGTGCAGGGCAAGGCCCTCCCGGAGAAATTCCGGAGAAAAGATGATGTTTGTGGTGTTAAACTTCTGTGACACCGCCTTGGTATACCCCACGGGAATGGTTGATTTAATCACCATGGTTGCCTCGGGATTTATCTCAAGGACATCGCCGATGACCGCTTCTATGGAGGCGGTGTTGAAGTAGTTTGTTTCTTCATCATAGTCGGTGGGAGTGGCAATAATAACGTAGTCTGCCCCTGTGTAGGCATCGGCCTTGTCCAGGGTGGCCCGAAAGTTGAGGTCCTTGGTGGTGAGGTATTCCTGGATCTCCGCATCTTCAATGGGTGATTTTTTCTCGTTGAGGAGGGCCACCTTTTCAGGAACAATGTCAAGGGCCACAACCTCATTGTGCTGTGATAAAAGAACGGCATTACTCAGACCGACGTATCCGGTGCCGGCCACGGCGATTTTCATCATTCTCTGTCTCCATGTAAACGGTTTTCACGCTGTCAAATACCTCTAAGGCTTGCAGAGTGGATTGTTGCTTTCCCTTTACCGAATGCTGTTGTATTACAATAGGAAAAAGCAATCAGGTAAAAGAGTGAAAATATAAGATATATCCCGTGCATGAACTCCTTCAATGGAATTTAAATATTGAATAGGGGGGAGGGTGATTTTCTTCGGCTTAGATCGGGCGAGTATTATGGAGTATGGGCGAGCGGGAAAATGTTTGAAGGGCGAAACCTCCCGTATGTACGGTTTTTCTGTGTCAAATGCGAAGAATGGATTTGTCCATGGAAGTAGCATAAAACATGCCCCTTGCGGCCAAAGAGAAATAGTGATGCCCGCTTAATCTATGCCCCTTTGTGAAAGAGTTTTTCCGGCAAAACCCATCCACTTGTGTACTGGTATATATTTACTGCAGGTGTAAAATGGAGGCAGATATGATAATCCGGCATCATTCGGTGTTTCTCATTTTCATAGCATGCACTGCACTGTTTTCCGAAATAGCCCCCCTGGCACGGGCAAAAAATCTGCACTTTGGCTCTGCCTTTTATTATCGGGATGGCTGGGACAGGGATGAATACGAAAAGCATTTTTTGGACAACTTCACCATCCTCACCCCCGAAGGGGGGATAATGTGGGGCGAAGGAGGACTTTCTCCCGCTCCCGGTGAAATTAATTTTTCTGCAGGAAATGAAATTATCGGCTTTGCCCATGAGAATGATCTGGCCGTTAAGGTACACCACCTTGTATGGCACCGCTATGTGGAGGGACATGACCCCTTTTTACCCCAGTGGCTTCTTGAAGGAGGATACGGCAGCGCTGAACTGCAGGAACACCTGAAGGACTTCATCACCCAAACGGTGACACACTACACGGAAAAATTTCCCCATACTGTGCAATGGTGGAGTGTGGTGAATGAGGCGGGGGCAAATAATTTCAGCGGCTTTGAGCCCAATCTCTGGCTGGACAGCATCGGGGAATCCTATATAGACTCGGCCTTTGTCTGGACCCGGGAAGTGGCCCCGGATGAGGCAAAACTTTTCTACAATGACTGTTTTTATCACGGGACGGCGGCGGATGGTCAGCGCATGGAGCATAAAATAGATCATGCCTATGATGTTGTATCCGGCCTTGTAGAGCGCGACATTCCCATTGACGGGATGGGTTTTCAATCACATCTTACGGTGGTGGGATATCCGGGAAAAGAGGCTATTGCCGCAGATTTCAAACGGTTCACCGACCTTGGCCTGGAGGTATATATTACGGAACTGGATGTTGCCCTTATACCTCCGGTTACACAGAAGCAGCTGGAACAACAGGCAAAAATCTACCGCGACCTAGTGAACATCGCCCTTGAAAATGAGAAATGCACCATGGTATCTCTCTGGGGGTTTAACGATGCACAGTCATGGTATGAGAGTGATGTTGCCCCCTCATAATGGATTCGCTCTACAACCCGAAACCCGCCACCTACCGATTTATACGTCACTAAGGGCACCTTTGTCTCCCCCAAAAGGGGTAATCAATACTAGGAGGATGCAATTGGTCAAACAGCATGGAAAAAGTGGTGAAAAAGTAGCTCCCTCTCAGATAAAAAATTGTGTATAGTTAATAGAGGTTTCTTTGTAGCGGGTAAGGTATGGCCTAAGGAAAAATGGTGGATACAGGAATTCCTCTCCGTCCATATTGGTATTGCCATGATGATTTATGGGGTACCAACGCTCCTTGGTTCCCCTGAAGAGAAGGTCGCCGTTGGGGCTGCTGGTATGGCGGCCCCGCCGGGGGGAGTATCTTTGCCCCGGCATTCCGGGGGCTCCTCGCAGCTCTTACTGTTTGGGCTCTTTTTTTTGTGGTGCTGCGGGGGTGATGGCCCGAAAGGTACGGAGCCATTCCCGAAAAAAGACCAGGAAAATGCTGAGAGCACCACTGGCTATAGCCCCGACGATGATAAGGAGCCGTCGGTCGGGTTCGCTCGGGCGCAGGGGAAGCTCCCCCTCTTGGAGTACCTCAAAGACGGGAACGTCCTTTTTCTCGTTTATTTTTGCTCTCTCCAGTTGATTATTCAGCTCTTTATAGAGTGATGCTGCGAGATCTACTTCACGTTTTATACGATCTTCGCGCAGGCGAACCCGCGGGGACTGGGTGGCGATGTTCTGTTCCTGAAATGCCACAAGCCGTGCTTCGGCGCTTTGAAGATCTGCCCGTACTTCCTGAAGCCGCTCTTCGATAAACTCCCGGTTTTGGCGATCCCGCGATTGGTAATCTTTCTGGAAATACTCTGTGAGAAGGTGTATGAGCTCTCGGTTTACTTGGTAGGCGAGGGACGGGTTGGTGAATTTTGTTTCCACGTCAAGGATACGCCCAGACTTGTTTACCGAAATATGTCCGCGGCTTTCTGAGCGAAGTCGTCCGTAGAGACTCATTTTTCGTCGATATTCCCAATCGTGTACCGTTGTATCGGGGGGGAGAACTCCCAATACTCCTCAAGGGTGACAGTATCATAGACGGGGGGCATACGGTTTTCCCGTTCCTCCGGTGTTTGTACCCGCTGAATAACCCATTCCTGTGCAAGAAGGTGATCCATGAAGTGTCGGTTTTTAATAAGAAGTTCTACGTGTTGCAGGAGGTCTATTTCCTGAGACTCTTGATTACGCAGGCCTGCCATGGCTGCTAAGCCGCTCACATCACCACCGCCTCTTCCGGCTGTGGCCGCCTTCGTGGTGACACTATATTGGTCGGGAAGACGGTATGCATAGATTGCTGCCAAAATTGTAATGAGGATGGTAACAGGGAGAATAATCGTCCAGCCACGAAGCAGGGTGAGTACGAGATCCCGCAGATCTATTTCTTCTGTTTGAAATGCATCCGGTGTGTTCATAGGTCCTCATAGGAATGGAAAAGAGTTGTTTGAAAATATATACTTTGGAGTATCAGTAGGTACTGTTTTTTTTATCATCCTTGGTCGTCTCCCGAGGCGCATGAAGGCAAGGGTGGTGCAATATGGTTCCAAGAAAGGGGGGTTCCACGAGGTATGGCAGTGGTGGCTTTTTTCCCGAGTAATTCGGGGAGATATTTGGGCGAAAGACCAGTTCCTGGTCGGATACTTCTTATGTTCTCCGTGGTAAAAATATCGCCTGCAGCCATGTCTGCAACCACAAAGAGGGAGCGGGAAAAATGTCTGTTTTTTAGTTTTTGTTCGGTCATCTCATAGGTGACCGTTCCATATATTTTTTCAACGAGACGGATCTGTTCAACCATGGTGGCAAAGTCTGTGGGCGCCATGGAGAAAGACGCGTCGGGGCCACCCATGGCCGGGTCAAGGATGAAGTGCTTTTCCACCACGGTTGCGCCGAGAGCCACGGCGGTGCAGGCAACTTCCCATCCCGTGGTATGGTCTGATAAGCCGACCGTGACATTAAAGCGATGCTTCATATCAACCATGGTTGCAAGATTGGCATCTTCTGGTTTGGCCGGATATTGGGATGTGCACATAAGAAGGGTTATGGCGTTATTTTCCATCCTGCGGCATGCCTCTACGGCTGCACCTATTTCCTCTTTGGTCGCAATGCCCGTGGAGATAAGGATCGGTTTTTTCTTGGCAGCGGTGTATTCAATGAGAGGGATGTCGGTTATTTCAAAAGAGGCTATTTTATACATGGGGACATTCATGGCGTCAAGGAAGTCAACGGCGGTGGTGTCAAAGGGAGAAGAGAATAGGGGGATCTGTAGGGATTGGGCATACTTTTTAAGGATGGGTTGCCACTCCCACGGCATGTATGCTTCTTTGTAGAGTTCATAGAGCGTTTTTCCATCCCAGGCTGTTCCCTGATGAATCTGGAAACAGTCTGCTGTGCAATCGATGGTAAGGGTGTCTGCGGTGTATGTTTGAACCTTTACCGCGTCCGCTCCGCTCTCTTTTGCTGCACGAATAGTCTCTTTTGCGATGGTAATATCGCCACCGTGATTTGCAGATAGCTCCGCAATAATGTAGGTCTTAGGGGTATTCATAGCGCAGAAACTCCTTTCCGGAAAAGAGGTGACTTCCCTGTAGGAGAAACCCCGTTTTTTCAAACAGTCTGCGGGAAGAATGGTTTACCGGTAAAATATAGGCCGTGAGGGGATGCGGGCATGAGGGGTGGTGTATTCCCATGGAAAGAAGAGCGGTGCCATATCCACGTCCTCTGCAGGAGGGGGCTATGGTAATTGATATGGTGTGCTCTGTTCCAACGGCTTCAAATCGAAGAACACCAATCTCTCGTTCTTCATCCGTGCCGATATAGATTTGGCAGGTGCGTGCGGCGAGTTTTTCTTTGAGCCATGCACAGTGGTCGTCCCATGACGGTGTGTTGGAGGAAATAGAGTAACGGCGGGTTCCTTCGTCGCAAAACCAGCAGTAAAGCATGGGGGCGTCTTTGCATGTTGCCTTACGCAGATTCATTGAGCCTCCGAAATGCTGCGCGTAATCGTTCTGGAGAGCGACCGTCCACGAGTTTCTCCTGCGCATGTATCATGGCGGTAGTGCGAGTTGGTTTTGCTAGGATATGTAAAAAGGTTGCCAAAGGCGTGTTGCAGGAGAGGGGGTCCCGGAGATCCTTGAGGGGAAATACGGCGTGTGCGTTGGTGAGCCCCCGATAGTGCTGTTTCTGGTTTTCCATAAAATACCCACAGGCACAGGGGATACGACAGGCACAAGCCTCCACGGCGATGGTGCTTGCGGGCAGGATTGCTGCACGGCTTTCATGGAAAAGGGTTTTGAGGTCTTTTGCCGTCAGATTGTAGAAGGTTGTGCAGGTGTTCACTGTGTGGGGGGTGAGGGCCGCAATACGCATGGTGGGGCGTATGTGCTGTACTGCCTGTACAATCTTCGGCGTAAGCCTCTGTGGGTCTGCACCACCCATGCTGATGAGGAGGTCATACTTTTTACGCTCTCCACGCGCGTGGGGGGCCATTGTACAGAATTCTGGTCTGAGGAGGGCGTAGTCGGGGCCAAGAAGAAGACCCTTGGAGGGGTGAGTCTGGTAGTGATCCAGGGTAATTCCGCACCCATGGTTAATGATCATATCTGACCGATACGATGGGCCGGGTATATCGTCAATATAGACAAGCGCCCGTGCTCGTTTTGCGACCTCCCCTTGGTATGCAGTATCAAAATAGTAGTTATCCAAGACAACCACGTCCTCAGGGGTGATATGGGAAAGGAAATCCGCAAAATGAGTCTCTTTTTTTAAGAGGGTGCGTTGCGAGCAGTACTTGTGTGACTCTTCCATAAAGGCGGTGCTCCACGAAAAGAAAGAGCATTCAAAGGCATCTTTCAGCATCGCTGCAAGGGCGAGGGTTCTTGACATATGGCCAAACCCCATGGTGCTGTCTCCGTCGGCACGAAGAAGGACTCGTCCGGTACCCATTTTATCTCCTCATGGATATCAACTACGTTGTATATCGGCCATACGCCACAAATCTGTAGCCTTCTCTGCTGTAGGTTCTAGTGAGAACAGTGAACAAGGTAGGCGTGAGGGAAATCGTTGCTATGAAACCGAGGGCTTAACCCTGCTTCTTCGCATATGGCCTCTACCTCTGTATGGCTGATACGGTCTTCCCGGGGAGGTCCTCCTGGGCCGGCATCGGGGCGCCAATCGGATATAAGGATATCCCCTGTGGGGTGCAGTACCCTTTTGCACTCGCGAAGGCTCTCTTGTGGGTGAGGTAGCTCATGGAAAACATTTACCATAATAATCAGGTCTATTTCCGCATCCTTGCAGGGGATACGATGATCCGTAAGAAGGAGGGGGTGTAGCTGCGGAAGGTGTGGACAGCATTCTGCCTTCATGTACTGTATCATTTCCGGAGAAATATCTGCGGCATACAAGAGCCCCGGTGCAGCCATGAGTGGTGCAAGGGCTTTGCTAAAAAAACCAGTGCCGGCACCGAGGTCTAAGGCGATCCGAGGCGGTGAAATCTTTCGTTGTCGCAGAATTTCTTCCACGGGGAAATCTTTGTGGCGTTCGGGGTTGTTTAGGGCGTCTCGTTTTTTGGGGTTAAATATATGAGGGCACATTGGTTCTCCTTGTCTTACTTTGTGATCCTTCGTATATAATATACGCTTTTTCTTTGTCATAGAAGCCCTCATAGCTATACGATGCGTATATATTTATCTATATACAGTATACAAGGAGGGCCTATGGAACACGAGCGCGCTGTTTTTGCCGGAGGATGTTTTTGGTGTACTGAGGCGGCGTTTCTGGATATGCCTGGTGTACAGCAGGTAACGTCCGGATATGTAGGGGGGCATACGGAGAACCCCACATATGAAGCTGTTTGTTCTGGAACAACCGGACATTATGAAGCTGTTGAAGTTGTCTATGATCCGTCCCTGATACCCTATGAAAAACTTCTGGATATTTTTTGGAAAAGTATCGATCCAACTGATGCTGGAGGGCAATTTTACGATCGGGGTACGCAATACAAAACTGCTATTTTTACCGATACGGAAACGCAGCAGCAGGTGGCAGAAAAAAGTAAGAGACGGCTTAATCAATCGGGGGTTTTTCCGGTTCCCGTGGTAACAGAAATTCGCAGAAGTGCACCCTTTTGGCCGGCGGAGAAGCATCACCAAAAATTTTGCCGGACACACCCGCGTCGGTATGCTGCGTATGCTGACTCATCCGGGAGAAAAGCGGCGCTTCAAAGGTTATGGAAAAAACAGCGTCGTGCGAAAAGGATGGGCGATTTAAGCCCCCTTCAGAAAAAGGTTGCCTTTGAAGGGGGCACTGAGCCTCCCTTTAATAATGAATACTGGAATACAAAGGAAGAAGGAATCTATGTTGATATTAGTACGGGGCAACCCCTCTTTGCATCTATTCACAAATATGACTCAGGTACAGGGTGGCCCAGTTTTTTTGATACCATAGATGATACGGCCGTGGTGTTTCGGGAAGAGTATCAGCATGGAACGAAGCGATGTGAGATACGAAGTCGTGAGGGTGATATACATTTAGGACATGTATTTGATGACGGCCCTCGGCCGACTCAGAAACGCTATTGTGTAAATTCTGCATCTCTTCGATTTATTCCTCGGTCTGATTTATCCCGTCATGGATATGAGCAGTATGAATACTTGTTCGAATAATTGTTATGAATGAGCATATATAATAAGGTAAAGGAAAAAATGGGCAAGGTAGGTCGTAATACAAAAAAACAC
>NZ_ASJR01000032.1 GCF_000474745.1 Chitinivibrio alkaliphilus ACht1
ATTCAATTGCCATAAGGCCGTGAAGACTTTGTTGGTATTGGTTGAAAAGGGCTTGTTTCTTTCTTTGTAGTATCCCTGTTTCATTTGAACGGTTTCCGGTAAGAAGGGTGCTTATTTCATCAATGGACAGATTGAGAGAGCGGAAAAAGCTATTTTTGAGCCCAGTCGCACCTCTGTATCAGTGTAGTATCGATATCCCGTACGAGGATCAACCCAAGAAGGAAGAAGGATCTCTCTTTTTTCATATGAAAGAAGTATTTTTCTTGTTAATCCCGTAAGGCGGCAAAATTCTTTCTGCTTATAGTACATTTTCCTCAAAATTCTTTGGAATACACGTCTCTTTCCCATAATATAGGGAGAAGAAACACCATTGCATGTATAAACATGTTCAATGGGACAAGTTTTCGAGCTCGGGAGATTCTCTGGAATAAGATAACTCAGTAAAAGAGACCATATCGATATTGCAGTGTGTCTGTGTTGCCGATGTGTGGGATGAAAATTTTGGCAGTTGGGGTGAGATTTTTAGAAGGGTCTTGGTATGCCCGTATATTTGAGAGCTGTGGTTGCGGTGGTTACAAAGAACTGTCCCGTGCGTATGGTGCGGGAGCTCCTCCGTTTTGTTCGTAACAGATCCGCAGCTTTGCGCTGTCATTGAGATAGTTAATACTTTCCACGTCTATGCCGTGTATGGCAAGACCTGTTCTCATTTCAAGATCTCGTCGTAATTCTTCCCGTTTGCCTGTGTGGATAAGTTCGACATTTTCGTAGGTAAGAAAGAGTATGCCCTTTGCCTTATCAAGCCACGATTTTTCAAGAATATAGCTGGCAAGCACAATAAATACATTTACGGTGAGTATCATATAAATCGGTACATTGCGCGTTACGAGAGAATTGATAACTGCCATGACTGTACACACAAAGAGAAAGGTCATTTCTTTAATATCGATGGTGTCTGCCCGATAGCGGAGCATAGAAAATACCGCAAATAGACCAAAGGCAAAGCCGGTTCCCATCTCGGTGGTGGTGAGAATGGAGGAAAAAGAGAAGATGGCAATATTGGTAAGGAAAAAGGTAAAGAGATATTCCCGTCGGCGATTAATGCGAAAATAGATCCCCTTGACAACAATAAAGGTGAAGAAAATATTGAGGGAGAATCGAAAAAAAGAAGAGCAAGATCAGGCGTCACAAGGTCACGGTGTTGATTTGCTACAGAGCTGAATATTTCTTCCATGGGGAGAGCCTTTCTATTTTTGAGACTGTTCGGAGTTTCTCTTTAAAGTTATTTGTTTTAATTCCACGATAGGTGAGGGCGACCCCAATACAGTATTTACTAAACCCGGTAGGATAGGCTGTTGCTTCTTTCAAGAGGGTTCGGCCATGGGATGTATGGGCAGATCGTTCTGACTTTCGCTCGATAATAACAGTTTCTCTCAGGGTTCTGTTTTGTTGCGCCCCGGAGAATTGAAGATCTGTATCAATGGTGAGTCGCTCTTTTTCTCGTTTGTGAACGAGGGTAATGCGATTATATTCCACTTCAAGGGTGGGAAACAAGGGCTTTTCAAGATGAATCGTTTCATCGATAAAGGACTGAAAGGTGTTGTCAACAAAGAGGGGCATGGCACTTCGTTGAATCCGCGATTTATATGTCTTGCCCGTATTGCGTTTTTCTTTAATCTCGTTAAAGGTAATATCAGAAATGAGGTATCGGCGACTCCTGAATTTATACCGGCTACGCCGTTTATTATGATGTGCGAGGTAACACTGCAGATCGGGAGTATCAAAGTACACCGTAAGGTACGGAAGTTGTTTTTTCTTTTCAATGGTTAAAACACGATATGCAGAGGTCATACGCTGTAATAAGGGGGTAAGCCGTCTACGGTCTATGAGATACTTTGTATCGTGCCGTCTCATAAGAGATACCGCCGTTGCTTCTGCAAGAGATATTTCTTCAAACTGTTGTAATTGCTCAATCATCTCGGTAGTTGTTTCTCGCTTTCCAGTTCGTAAATATACCTTTTAGCTTCCCGTAATGCCACCGTGTTTACCTTCATTATAGTCAGAAAAAAGTAAAAACAGATAAAAATCTTTCTTTACAAAGCTCAGGAGAGTAAAAAGAAGATATGCATTGGGGGGACTCACGATATATTTTTCATGCATACCTTAAACAGATGGAGAGTTGTATGAGACAACAAAAGATATTGATAACAGCTTTGATCCTTTTTATTTCTGTAGCATCAGCGTCTGCCCTTGAACGAGCTGCTATTCCCTTTTCATTCAACAGTTCTTTTGGAGAACCTGCTTCGGGGGTTCGCCTTCATTTTACTGATGTATACGCCTTAGAGCCCCTCCTTGGGTTTCACTTTCAAGAAGATAACAGTCATTTTAGATTTTCTATCAGAAATCTTTTTTACATAAGCGAAATAGGTACATTCGAGCCCTATTTTGTGGCAGCTCTTCGTGGTGATTTTGATGGTAATTTCGGTCTTGATGGTAGATTTGCCTTGCAGCACACCCTTACGGGGCCACTGGATATTGTTGGGGAGGTAGGATTCAATACCGACTTTGACCCCTTCCAATTTTACTCAGCCCAAGCAGGCTTGGGGATCGTTTTTTATATTAGACAATAAGCTCCCACGGTGCTCCTGTGTGGAGCACCCTTCGTGCCATCTCCTGTCATAAATATTTGGTGGCAGGATCTATTTTTATGCTCTTACCGATGTGAGGTTTATATGTACGAAGTTTCTACAGAACAGAGTTTTTCCGCAGCTCATTATTTGCGAAATTATAACGGTGCGTGCGAAAATTTGCATGGTCATAACTGGAAGGTTCGTGTTACTGTGCGTACAGAAGTTCTCGATTCGATTGGCTTGGCCATTGATTTTAAAATATTGAAAAAAAATTTAAAAGATCTTCTTGATACCTTGGATCATACCTGTATCAATGAGACGGTTTTTACTGAGTCATACGGTAATCCCTCCAGTGAAAATCTCTCAAAATATCTTTTCATAGAGATGAGAAAGCGTCTATCTCCTGATTTTCCTGATTTGGAGATCGGCCGGGTTGATGTATGGGAAACTCCGGGGAATTGTGCCTCCTATTACGAGTGATTCTCCCGTGAGCACTCTTACCGTGTGTGAGCTTTTTACGTCTCTGCAGGGTGAGTCTACCCATGCAGGTAGGGTGTGTAGCTTTATTCGCCTGGCAGGGTGTAATCTTCGGTGTCACTATTGTGATACAACCTACTCCTATGGAGGGGGGCAGCGTAAAAGCTTTCAAGAGCTTCTTGCCTGGCTTGCCACGGAGAAAACATCCTTAGTAGAGATAACCGGTGGAGAGCCGCTTTGTCAGGATGCTGTGGTCGATTTTTCTGCTCTCTTACTACAGCAGGGATACGAAGTGTTGGTAGAAACAAACGGCACATGGGATGTTTCAGTGCTTCCAGGGGAGGTTCAAAAAATCATCGATTATAAATTGCCTGGAAGCGGTGCTACTACGCCCTTTTTTCGGGAGAATTTTTCCCATATTTCTTCCCGGGATGAGGTGAAGTTTGTCATTTCTGATCGGGCCGATTATGAGTGTGCAAAAGAGATCGTGCAAAATCAGGATATTGCCGGAGAGGTTCTCTTCTCACCGGTTGAGCAGAGCTGTTCTTTGAAAGGACTGGCGGAGTGGATTGTTGAAGACCGTCTCCGGGTTCGTCTCGGGGTACAGCTGCATAAAGTTATTTGGGGTTCAGATACAAAAGGGGTGTAATGGAAAAGGCAGTGGTATTACTCAGTGGTGGTATTGATTCTTCAACCGTGGCGGCAATTGCCCGGGATTACGGATATGAGTTGTATGGTATGAGTTTCAGTTACAGCCAAAACCATTCCGTAGAACTGGAATCAGCCAAGAAAATAGTTGGTGATATTGGGTTTGCAGAGCACCGTATTATTCATCTCGACCTTGCTTCTTTTGGGGGAAGCTCTCTTACAACATCTGCGTCTATCCCTAAGAATGGGGATCATACCATGGAGATTCCTTCCACATATGTGCCGGCGCGGAACACAATTTTCCTCTCGTATGCTCTGGCATGGGCGGAAGTTCTCCGCGCCTATCGTATATTTATCGGCGTTACTGCCGTGGATTACTCAGGGTATCCAGACTGTCGCTCTGACTATATTTCCGCCTATGAAACCATGGCAAATCTTGCCACACGAGAAGGGGTTGAAGGGCGGAAGTTAAAAATTGAAGCTCCCTTAATCACCTTAAGTAAGGCAGAGATTATTCGTCGGGGGACGGAACTTGGGGTAGATTACTCCCTCACCCATAGTTGTTATGATCCCACGATTGAAGGGTTGAGCTGCGGTTTTTGTGACAGCTGTCTTCATCGAAAAAAAGGCTTTGAGGAGGCCGGTGTCCCAGATCCAACAAGATATATCTCCTAAGCAGGCGGTATATGGTAACTGTCCCCTTCCTTATGATAGCATTTCTCTTTCTCTGCCGTATCTCTGTACACGCAGGGGGTGAACAGGATCGTCTCGCAGAGTACAGTCAACAACTGGAGATGTACCGCAAACGCAGTGACTCCATCGCACTTCGTATTGCAGAGAATGAACGCCGTCTTGATTCATTAGCTGAAACAGAGGGGAATCAACTGCGTCTCATTCAGGAACTTGAAGAGATGATTGCGGAGTCACAAGAGCGACTTGCCCATGCTTTGGAGGAACGAGAAGTCCTTGAACAGGAGCAGCAGCACATTGCCGATTCCTTGGAGCATTTGCAACAGGAGTATGAGTCGCGACGTGCCTTTTTAAAGCAGCGTTTGCGTCATATGAATACCTTGGGTGAACCTCACATATTGGAATTTCTCCTTGGGGGACGTTCTCCCCACGATCTTATGGGGAAAATGCACTATGCGCGTCTCTTGACAGAGCGGGATCGTGAATTGCTTTCGAAGTTAGAGTGGATACGCATGCGCCTTTCCGTGGATCATGGCCGGTTACAGCTGAAAGAGGAGCAGATTGCCCTGGTGGTAAAAGAGCAGGAAGAAGAGGCCAATCGTTTCTATGAACAGAAGCATCGTCGTCATGAGAAGATTGCACAAATCCAAGAGGGACTTGAAAATCATCGTGCCATGGTGGAAGAGTTGCGTCAGGCCCAGGAAGAAATGGATACTCTTATCGCTGGAGTGGTGGCTGAACGGGACGAGCTTGCGCGGCAACTTGAACGCATGATGGACTTTTCAGATATGAAGGGAGAGATGCAGTGGCCGGTTTCTGGCACATTGGTGCAGAAGTTTGGTCGTGTGGTGCATCCAGAATATCAAACGGTGACCCGAAGTAACGGTATAAAAATACGGGCCAATGTCGGTGTCGCCGTGCATGCGGTTGCTCCGGGAATAGTCAGCTACACGGGAACCCTTCGTGGGTATGGGCGTATTGTCATGATTGCTCATGAAGGAGGATATACCACGGTCTATGCGCACCTAAGCGATATTGCCGTGTCGGTTGGTGATCCGATTGATACGCGTGATGTACTCGGAGCAGTTGGGGAGAGTGGTTCCTTAGAGGGGCCTCGTCTGCACTTTGAGATACGTCGTGATGCACAGGCGGAAGACCCTCTGAACTGGCTGTCCCCCGATTCCACCCCTACCCATAGTGAATTTCGTAGGGGTAGCCCTGTTCTGCAAGAAAGAGCTGGCGGTTCATGGCAAAGTCCAGTTCTTTTGAGTCGCGCGTGACAATAGAGTAGAAAAGTGCCGGCTCCTGGCTTTCTGTGGGACGGAGAATTCTACCGAGCCGTTGAGCCTCTTCCTGACGCGATCCAAAGGTTCCCGACACCTGTATTGCCACGGATGCATCGGGAAGATCAATGGCCATATTTCCCACCTTTGAAAGAACGAGGACAGAAATTTTACCATGACGGAACTCTTCGTATAGGCGATCTCGTTCTTCGTTGGGTGTTGATCCTTGGATAACAGGGGCACCCACGAGACGCCCAATTTCCTCAACCTGGGCGATATAGAGGCCGAGAATAAGGATTTTTCGCCCTTTGTGTTTTGCAAGGAGCTCTTGCGTAATAGCGATCTTCCGTTTGTTTTCATAGGCCGTGCGAATCTGTTGTCGCGGAGCCATGGAGAGATACTCTCCCCGTACCGACTCATCGAGATCAACGCGAATCTCTATGCACCGTGCTGCGGCAATCCACCCCTCTTTTTCCAGATCTTTCCATGGGACATCATACTTTTTGGGACCAATAAGGGCAAAGACATCACTTTCACGACCGTCCTCACGAATAAGTGTCGCTGTGAGTCCTAAGCGGCGCCGCGCTTGAATTTCAGAGGTGTATTTGAACACTGGTGCAGGAAGAAGGTGGACCTCATCATAAATAATGAGTCCCCAGTTTTCCTGATTAAATATGTCAAAATGAAGAAAGGACGCTTTTTTTGATTTTCGGTGAGTGAGAATTTGATACGTGGCTATGGTGATGGGCAGTATCTCCTTGGTTTCCCCACTGTATTCCCCAATTTCATCCTCTGTAAGGGTGGTTCGATTGAGTATTTCCCGTTTCCATTGCCGTGCCGCGGTAATATTGCTTACCAGAATTAAGGTTTTTTTACCCAGCTCAGTCATTGCTTTCAGCCCGATGATTGTTTTTCCTGCTCCACAGGGAAGTACGGCCAAACCACTTCCTCCGGGAAGATCCTTCCTGCCAAGAAAGGCAGCTACGGCTTCTTCTTGATAGGCACGTAAATGGAAGGGGGTTCCATCCATGGTGGTAGAACGAAAGGCCATGGGGTAGTCTTCACCAGGAACATAGCCGGCTTGATCGTATATGGGATAGCCTAATTTGATAAAGGATTGTTTGATCACGCCGCGCAATAAATCGGGGACAAGAACGGTTCCATCGTCATCACGCCGGATATCGTACTTTGACACGAGAGGATTCTTAATAAGGCGATGAAGGAGTTCTGGGTTCTCAGATGTAAGACGTAATTGATCATCGCGTTTGAGTAAGACAATTTTCCCAAACCGGTCAATCTGCTCCTGAATCTCTGCAAGCACATTCTCAGGAACAGGATATTTGGAATATTCGGCGATGCTCGTATGTATGTCCTCAGCAGTGACACCTAAGGAGGCGGCATTCCAGAGAGACAGAGGGGTAATTCTATAGGAGTGAATGTACTCTGGGCTTTTTTCAAGATGAGCAAACGCGGAAAGTGCCATACGTGCATCGCTAAAGCGAGGGTTTTGCACTTCAAGGAGGAGTGTGCTGTCACTCTGTACAATAAGGGGGTTTTCAGGAGTATACACAAGCGCCTCATGGATCAGTAGGTGCGAAAAATATGTTGTGGCAGAAAGGATGTAAACAGGGGGGCATGAATCTTTTTTATACCAGATGTACAAAGACAACGTATATTATATTGAAGGAGGAAACGATATGGATATAGCAGATATTCAGGAGTTGGCACAGCGATATGTTGCCCCTGATGATATGAGTGTAATTCCAGCACCGGGAGAGCTTTTTTCCTTGCACCATACTCTTTTGGGACATGATTTGGGAGAACAGTTTGGCGGATACGGTGTGGTTATGGCCTATGAAGAAGATCCTTCTGCTAAACCGCGGGGTAAATGGGTGTATCTTACCTATCTCTCCTTGGAGAGTTTTCCCCCTGCGCGTATGCAGCTTAAACTACAACCGCCCCATATCGCCCTGGGAAAATTTCAGAATCCTGAACGTACGATAGAGACACGGATATGTGCCCATGGAGCTCCTTTGGCAGATGACGGTGAGGCTCATGAACAGAGCCATGAGGGACATTTTTTGCAGTTTCCCGGAAAAAAATAAGAAAAAAGTTGTTAATTATGTGTTTAGATAATACTATTTTACGCGGACAATGTTTTACACAGAGTAAGGAGTATCATATGAGAAGTTCTACACAAGCGTTTCGCGGTTTGCTTGTAGCTTTTGCCATGGTTGCCCTCGTTGCGTGCGGTGGTAAGCAGACCGGCGATGATTTTGTCAGCCTGTATCCCCCTGCGCTTGAAGAGTTGCGTGATGGGCAGTACAGTGCTGCTATTTCTGCTATTGGGGTGGGAACACACCCACAGCGAAATATTGCAGCAAGTCGCGCAGCAATTGATGCTGATGCGAAAATTGCACAGCAGTTTAATTCGGAGATTGCCAATCTCACTCAAGCTTTTACAGAAGCGGTGAATGATGAAGCTCTCGAGCATTTTCAGCAAACCACAGAAAACTTTAGCTTGGCTGAAGTACAAGGTATTCAGGAAGTACGCACGGTTGTTCGTCAAAGTGAGAGTGGCTATGAAGCCTTTGTCTTGAAAGTTGTTAATCCGGAGATTATGAAAGATCTTATTGATCAGCAGCGTAATGCGCTGACTGAGTTTAAGGCAACCCAGGCCTACCAAGATCTTGAACAGCGGGTTGAGGAGTATCGAGCCCGTCAAAACTAGGTTTTTCTTGGTCTATGATACGGCACGGCGGAAGATTCTTCTTTCGCCGTCTTTTTTTGCGTATAAGGGTAATATTTTTTACGGGTGGATTACGGGACGAGCAGAAAATATTTTCCCTGCGAACCCCTTTCTGGAGGAATGGTGCTTTCCTATTGTTTGAAACGTATTGCCGTGGCGGTACCTCTTCTCTTCGCTATCTCCCTTGTTACCTATTTTTTTATTTATGTTACCCCCGGCGATGTACTGGCAAAGTATCGTCAGAGTGATCGATATCCCGTTGAAATGGTGGATCGCATGGAGCGGGAATATCGTTTCAATGAACCGTTCCTGGTTCAGTATGGTCATTGGCTGAGAAACCTAGTACAGTGGGATCGTGATGGTATTCGATTGAACCTTGGTTATTCTTTCTCCCAAGAGGAAGAAGTTGCTGTGGTTATGGCATCCCGTCTTAAAAACACCTTGATTCTTGCACTCTTTTCCATTGCTATTACGTGGTTGGTATCCATCCCCGGAGGGATTATTGCTGCGGTGCATCAGTATCGTCTTCCTGATAAAATTTTATCATGTATTTCCTATGTTGGAATCTCCTTTCCTAATTTTTTCTTGGCCCTTGTACTCCTCTATCTTGTGTCAGTATGGCATGAGATTCCTCTCTTGGGTCGTTATATTCCGTGGGTGGGGAATCTTCCCCTTGGGGGAATGACCTCAGATATGCACCATACACTCTCTCCTGTGGGAAAAGTCCTTGATGTGGGGCGCCATCTCTTGGTTCCAGGTGTGGTGATTGCCACAGCTGCCATGGCAAACCTACAGCGAATTATGCGGGGGAATATGCTTGAAACCCTGCGTAAACAGTATATTGTTACGGCACGTGCAAAGGGACTTTCTGAAACTCGTGTAGTGTATAAGCACGCCTTGCGCAATGCCATAAATCCCTTAATAACAATTTTTGGCTATCAATTTTCTACCCTTCTCAGTGGAGCAGCCCTGACGGAAATTATCACGGGGTGGCCGGGTATGGGCTCCATAATGTTAGAGGCGATTCGAAGTCAAGACACCTTTCTTGTCATGGCGAATATGCTTATTGCCGGGGTGATGCTGGTTATGGGAAATCTCATTGCTGATATTCTTCTTGCCGTGAGTGATCCGCGGATTCGGATGAGGTAAGTATGCCCTCTGTACAAAAGATTCTATTTTCTGTCGGTGACCCTTCGGGTGATGTAAACTGCGCTTGCCTGATAGGGGCCTTGAAAGAGCGATACCCCATGATGCGTCTCTACGGCCTCGGTGGGCCTGCCATGGAACGCAGGGGGTTTGAATCACTCTTTCCATTTCACCGGTTTAATGCCATGGGATATGTGGAGGTTGTAAAGAAACTCCCCTTCTTCCTTCGTATGAAAGGGAAGATGCAAAAAATACTGCGCCAAGATCGTCCCGATCTGCTTGTCTGTGTGGACTATTCGGGGTTTAATAGACCACTCATGCGTATGGCGGCGCAATTAGATATTCCTGTGTTGTGGTATATTGCGCCCATGATTTGGGCATGGAAACGAAAAAAACATGGCCTTTTTTTGGGGGCGTATGCAACTCATATTGCCACCATATTTCCCTTTGAGGTAGATCATTGGCGCGAGTTTACCCCTGCGGTGAGTTTTGTGGGAAATCCTCTGTATGATACGTTACGGGATCGTGGGGTGTTTTCCTTGCGGACGGTTCGTTCAACCCCCCAGACACTACTTTTTGTCCCCGGAAGCCGTCCCGGAGAATTGAAGCGCATGCTCCCCTTCTTTTATGAGTGTATCACCGCCATTCGCAGGTTGTATCCAGGGGTGGAAATTGTTATTTCCCGCGCAGAGTATGTCGAGGCGTCGCAGTTTACTCAGTTTTTGCAAGAGGGGGTGGAAGTTTCTACAGAGCCGCTTTCTCAACTCTATCAACGCGCCGATTATGCCTTTATTACAAGTGGCACTGCTGCTCTTGAAGCCGCATTCTATGGTCTTCCTCACACGATTGTATATAAAACAGCGAGTATTAATATGTGCATCATGAAGCAGTTAATACGGGGAATACGGCATATCGGGCTTATTAACATTATGGCCGGGAAAGAGGTTGTTCCGGAATTGATACAACAGGAATGTACGCCGGAAAATTGTTGTACCATCTTGGCGGAGTTTTTTGCGGAGCCGCAGCAGTATGAACTCTTTAAAAAACGGATTCATGCAGTGGTGCAGCCCTTTGCCGAGGTAGATAGTCGCGAGGCGCTTCCTCGGCTTGTAGAGAATCTTTTACACCTAGGAGATCGCCATGGCTAAACGAGTTGGGTTTGTGGGAATTCTTATTGAAGATCGGCGGAGCTCAGCAGCAGTACAGCAACTGTTATCAGACCACGGCGATTCGATTATTTCTCGCATGGGAGTGCCCTATCGAGAAAAAGAGGTGGCCGTTATCACCCTGATTGTTGACATTGATACTAATACCTTAGGTACGCTTACGGGCAAGCTTGGTGCTCTTTCAGGGGTGTCGGTGAAATCTGGCTTGGTTGAAAAGGAGAGATCATGAGGAAAGAGAGAGATCTTCTGGGCTCACGATCGATTCCTGGAAATGCCTTGTATGGGATTCATACGCAACGCGCCATTGATAATTTTGGCAGAGCTGTTCTCACGGAGGGGCAAGGGCGTATTATTCATGCCTTGGCAGAGGTAAAAAAGGCGGCTCTCCAGACAAATCAATCCCTTGGCATGATTCCCGACTCAGTTGCTCCTGCTCTTGAACAGGCCTGTAATGAAATCTGTGCCGGCCGTCATGACGATCACTTTCCCGTGCCGTTTTATCAAGGAGGAGGAGGCACCTCCACAAATATGAATATAAATGAAGTGATTGCCAATCGTGCCTTGGAGCTGTGCGGGTTTCAGCGGGGCGAGTATACGAAAATAGATCCGGTGGAACTGGTAAACCTTCACCAGTCAACCAACGATGTGTATCCCACAGCAATCCGAATTGCCCTTCTTCGTTTTCTCCAGGAGTTAGAGTCGGCTGTTACATCCTTGCAAAATCAATTACAAGAGCGGGAACAAGAATTTTCGCACGTTATTACCTTGGCCCGTACAGAATGGGAGGATGCGGTGCCCATAACCATGGGGGCGCAGTTTGCTTCTTTTGCCGGTGCCATTGAACGTGATCGCTGGCGCTGTTTTAAAGCACAAGAACGTATTCGTCTGGTTAATATCGGTGGAACTGCTGTTGGAACGGGCCTCACGGCACCCCGAAAATACATACATCTTATTCTCGAAACTCTTCGACAAAATACGGGGCTGCCCCTCGGGCACGGGCGTTTTCTCATGGATGTCACGGCGAATCAAGATGATTTTGTAGAGGTGTTGGGGACGGTTCGTGCCTTGGCGGCAACCTTGGTAAAGATCGGTCGTGACCTTCGTTTCCTTCATACAGCTCGAGAAATACGCCTCGAGCCGGCCCAAGCAGGCTCATCTATTATGCCGGGAAAAATAAACCCTGTGCATATTGAATGTTGCATAAGCTGTGCCGTACAAGCTCAGAGTGCCGCCGACGCTGCGGAGCGGGCTGCTTCCATGGGAACCTTGCAGATTAATGAGTTCCTTCCTCTCTTAGGGGAGAATGTGCTTCAGGCGGTGGGTTTTGTACAGCGAGGCAGCAGTGTCTTGCACGAGGCAGTATCTCACCTTACGGTGGATGCCCAGCGCTGTTGTCAGCGGTTTGAGAATTCTCCTGTCATTATTACTGCTTTTGTGCAAAGTCTTGGGTATAAACGGTGTGAAAAACTGCTTTCTGCGTACACCGGAGATATGCCCTTTCAAAAATATCTTGAGCAGCAATTAGGCAAAGATTTCGTTGCTGCACATCTTACAAAAGAGGCTATTATGGCCTTGGGGCATCGTTCAGCAGGAGGCGGAGTATGATACAGTGGCGTTCTCTTGTAGGGCATGATACCAATAAGGAGCTCTTATCTCATGCTGCTCAAGATGGGCTTCTTGCCCATGCGTACCTTTTTTCCGGTGATATGGGAAGTGGAAAATTAGACTGTGCCATACAAGTGGCTCAGTACATTCTGTGTGAGGCATCTTCAAAGCCGTGTGGACAGTGCACTGCCTGTCGGGGAGTCATATCCCATACCTATACGGATTTTCGCTATGCCTTTCCGGTTGAACTTCCCAAAAAACAAGACGGGGGAGCAGGACGTGGAATTACTCCAGAAGGGTGGGAGCTACTAAATGAGGCTGTTTGTCAGCGGTTGCGTTCTCCCTACGATCCTATTCCTCACTACGAACGGTCTCTTCCTGTAGACTGGATTCGCGAGATACGCACCACCGTAGAACGGGGAGCTGTCTCTGGTTCTTCCGTGGTTATTCTTATTGAGGGGATTGATGTGTTGAGTAAAGAGTCTGCCAATGCCCTGTTAAAAATGTTGGAAGAGCCACCGGAAAACACCCATTTTATTCTTTTATGCCGCTCACCGGAACGGGTTCTGCCAACAATTGTTTCCCGCTGTCAACACATGCGTTTTGGACGGATCCCCCGTGTGCGTATCCTGGAAGAGCTTGAAAAAAACAGTGCAGCATCGGCAGAAGAGATCGGTCATGCCCTTGCCCTTGGAAGAGGATCCCTGGGCGCAGCCCGTGCAGCCTGTACTGAGGAGCACATGCATCGTTTGGAAAGTGTGGGTCGTTTTACGCGTATTCTTTTAGGATATGGACAAGAAGACGAGTTAGAACAAGCCCGCGCCCTTGAAAAATTTGTGGAAGAGGATCTCTGTCGAAGCTATACAACGGCTCACCAAGTGGTCCTTCTCTTTCTGGAGGAATTTAGAATTCATTTTTTGACCGCCCTTAGGAAAGAGCCAGATTATATTTTACATGAGCATGATGAAATGAAAATGCTCTGTGAGCAGATAACTGTAGATCAAGCTCGCACGGTTGTTGCCGTGGTTGAACAGGTCTTGGAATCCCTTCGAAAACACTCCCCTGTTTTGCTGGCTGTATCAGAGCTCTTTTTTAAAATATCGGAATTAGTATATGAAGAATACCGTTGTTGAAGTTGCTATACGAAGTCGTATTGTTCGGTGTGTAAATCCCGGCGATATCCCCCTGTCTGCCGGAGAGCACGTGATTGTCTCCCTTGGTGCCGGCCGTGCTTTGGGAAAAGTCCTTGGAGAAGTTGTGGGGTGTGCGTCAAAGGAGAAAAGCTGTGGCTCACGATGCACAACGAACCAGAAGGAGCCCTCTTGTTCTATACGCCGAAGCGCCACCGATGCAGATTTACTCAGGGCTGCAGAATATCGCACCAAGGAAGAAACTGCCTTTCGTATTTGTAAAGATAAAATTGTCGATCACGGATTGAACATGAAGCTGGTTGATGTGGAGTATCAGTTTGGTGGTGGAAAGATTACCTTTTACTTTACGGCAGATCAACGAGTGGATTTCCGTGCCTTGGTGAAAACCCTTGCTGGCGAGTTTCGTACGCGTATTGAATTGCGACAAATTGGGGTTCGTGATGCAGCAAAATTAATAAACGGCGTTGGTATTTGCGGTCGCCCTCAGTGCTGTAGCTCCTTTATGCGTGAGTTTGATCAAATCAGTACACAGTTGGCAAAGGATCAGCAGCTCACTCTCAACCCTGCTAAAATATCGGGTAACTGTGGTCGACTCCTCTGCTGTCTTAATTTTGAGGAAGATGCGTATTTAAAGGCATATCAAGAGCTTCCTCGTTCTGGCGCCTCCTTTACAGATGCGGGAGGCAAGGAGGGCACCGTTATTTTTGTGGATATATTTAAAAAGCGGATACATGTGCGTCGGTTTGTAAAAGGTATGAGCCAATTTGAATGGTACAGCCATGAAGAAATCTTGAAAGGAAGTGTGAATGAAGCCCCTAATGAATAAGTCAGATGTTCCTGTGGTCGTGACAATGGCCCTTCCCTATGCAAACGGCGATATCCATCTGGGACATATGGTGGAGGCCGTACAAACAGATATGTACGTTCGAACTCAGCGTATGGCCGGTCGTAAAACGATCTATGTCTGTGCCGACGATACCCATGGAACTCCCATTGAGTTGAATGCCCGTGCTCAGGGGATCACCCCGGAAGAGCTTATCGGTAAAGCCCATGAGAATCATGTACGGGATTATGCCGCTTTTGGGATTAGTTTTGATACCTATCACAGTACAAATTCTGAGGAGAATCGGCACTGGGCAGAGTGGATCTTTCAACAGATTGATGCACAGGGCGGAATTCGCCAGCGAGAGGTGGAGCAGTTTTACTGTGAGCACGATAAACGGTTTCTCCCCGATCGCTTAATAAAGGGTACCTGTCCAAAATGCGGAGCAGAAGATCAGTATGGTGATGTCTGTGAGAAATGTGGAAGTACCTACGATCCTGAGGACATGAAGAATCCCTACTGTACCTTATGCGGCAATAGTCCTGTTTTAAAGAAATCTACCCATTTCTTTGTTGATCTTGCTGAAGGTGCTGACTTTCTTACGGAGTATCTTAATCGTCCAGGGGTGCTTCAGCAGGAGATGAAGAACTTTGTAATGCAATGGGTAAAAGAGGGGCTGAAAGAGTGGTGTATCAGTCGTGATGCTCCATATTTTGGTTTTAAAATACCCGGTACAAAGGATAAGTACTTCTATGTATGGCTTGATGCCCCCGTAGGATATATTGCGGCAACACATAAGTGGTGTAAAGATAACGGTGAAGATATTGCGTCATACTGGTATGAAAACAGTACATCGGAAGTGGTGCATTTTATTGGGAAAGACATCACCTATTTCCATACGCTCTTCTGGCCGTACATGCTCAAGAAATCTGGTTTGAAACTGCCATCAAAACTTTTTATTCACGGGTTTCTTTCTGTTGAAGGCGAGAAGATGAGCAAAAGTAGAGGGACCTTTATTTTGGCAGATAAATTTGTCCGTTCCGTTACACATCCTGAGGCAGCTCAGTTTCTCCGTCTGTATTATGCGACAAAGTTATCGAATAATACAAATGATCTCGATTTCAATATTCAGGAATTTATTTCCCGTACCAACACTATGTTGGTAAATAATATCGGTAATTTTCAAAATCGAACCTTTACGTTCTTACAGAAGTTCTTTTCATCCACGGTTCCTTCTTCAGGATGGGATGAAACCATGGCAGCAGAGGCAAAGGATACTGTTGCGGTTGTGAAAACAGCCATGGAAGAAGTGCGGTATAAAGATGCAACAGAGCGAATTTATGCTTTTGGGAATCAGTGTAATAAGTATTTTCAGGACCAAGAGCCGTGGAAGCTTGTAAAAGAAAATATGGCTCAAGCTGAAGAGGTTATGGTTACCTGTGTGAATCTCGTGAAAACCTTGGCAGTGCTTCTTAAGCCCATTATCCCTGAAGTGGTATCTCGTATGGAGACCACCTTTGATGCACACTTTACCTGGGAAGATGGACTTTTTTCTTCAGCCCTCGCAGGGCGTAGCTTTAAAGGGGTAGAAAAACTGGTAACTCCCTTGGAAGAGGAACACTTTGCAGCACTGTATACGCCTGAGGTTTCTGATGATGCTCCTGTAGAACCTGAGGAGGAACTCATTGATTTTTCTGATTTCCTCAAAGTAAAGCTTCGTATCGGTGAAGTGCGTGATGCAGAAAAGATTCGAAAATCAAAAAAACTGTTAAAACTTGTGGTGCTCGATGGATATAAGGAGCGCCAGATTATCGCCGGGATTGGTCAGTCCTATTCCGCGGAAGAGCTGGTGGGAAAAAGGATTGTCTTTGTAAGCAATCTTAAGCCTGCTAAACTTATGGGACATCTTTCCGAAGGAATGCTCCTTGCGGCTGAAAATAGTAAAGGTGAATTGTCCTACTTGGAGTCATCTCGCGATTTTCCTGCGGGGACTTTCATCTCGTAGTTTTTTAAAAAAGGGTGGACATGGGGCAGATCGCAAGGTAGATTATACGTGCAGTGGCCTTGATTTTACCCTCCCACCTTTAATCTTGGTCACTGCAAAAAGGGCATCCCTGTACAGGGATGCCCGCTTTTGTTTGTAATCAACAGGTCTGTTATAACTTACTGTAAAAGCGTTGCACCGGTCATCTCTTTGGGCTGGGGAAGACCCAGTATGTCAAGACAGGTTGGTGCAATATCACAGAGACTTCCGCCGTCACGAAGAGTGGCATCTGCATCCAACCCAACAATGGTGAGAGGAACTGGGTTTTTCGAGTGTGCTGTCATGGGAGATCCATCACTAAGGAGTGTTTCATCAGCGTTGCCATGATCTGCCGTAAGTATCGATACGCCACCCTTTTCCTGTACAGCTTGTACCACATCATGGACACAGTCATCAACCGTAGTAATTGCCGTTCTAATAGCTTCGGGAATACCGGTGTGGCCAACCATATCACAATTGGCAAAGTTGGTAATGATAACATCGTAGGAATCGTCTGAAATGGCTTTGAGAAGTTTATCACGAACTTCCTTTGCACTCATCTCAGGTTGTAAATCATATGTAGCTACACGGGGACTGTCCACCAAAACACGGTCTTCCTTGTCGTAGGGGTCGTTTTTCAGAGAGTTAAAGAAAAAAGTGACATGAGCATATTTTTCTGTTTCTGCACAGCGAAGCTGTTTCAGTCCTGCCTTTGAAAGGGTTTCACCGAAATTATTGGTGATTTCCTGTTCAGGAAACACCTCTTCAAAATTTCCATCGTCGTAGTAATGAGTCATGGCTACGAAGTGGATATTGTGAGGGGTTGTTGGAAACTCTGAAAAATCAGATTCTACAATTGCCTTGGTGAGTTGTCTTGTCCGATCAAAGCGATAATTAAAAAAGAGCATGGAGTCATTTTTGCCGATACCGTCATACTCAATAACTCGCGGTTTGATAAACTCATCATTTTCACCCGCTTCGTAGGCTTGGTCTATGGCTTCGCGCCATGAAGATACGGCACTGCCTGTGCCGTGCATAATCCCCGCATAGGCAAGCTCAGTTCTTTCCCATCGTGTGTCACGATCCATGGCATAGTACCGTCCGGTGAGTGTCGCAATACGTCCAACGCCAATACGGTCAATTCCATCTTGTAGAAACTGTACATGCTCAAGGGCAGATTTTGGGGGAGTATCCCGTCCATCGGTAATAACGTGTATGAGCACATCGTGAAAATTTTCTTTTTTGGCTACTTCAAGGATGGCCAAGGCATGCTTAGTATTTGCATGAACGCCAGCATCTTGTACTAAACCAAGTAAATGAAGAGTTCCATTATTCTCTTTTGCCTTGTGAATAGCGCCTACTATTGCTTCGTTTGAGAAAAAGTCACCTTCGTCTACTGCTTTTTCAATGCGCGTGAGACTCTGATACACAACTCTCCCAGCACCAATATTAAGATGCCCTACTTCGCTGTTTCCCATAATGCCGGCAGGGAGTCCAACAGCTTCACCAGAAGCAGAAATACATGTGGTGGGGTAGTTTTGTTCATACGCGTCAGCATGCGGAGTTGGTGTAGAATTAATCAGATCTCCTGCATCGTGGGAACCTCGTCCCCAGCCATCACGAATAATAAGACAGAGTGGTCGTTTCGACATAGATCCTCCATAGTGGTTTGTTTATTCCCTCTTAAAATATGTTTTGTATCATGCAAGTATGACTTCGGAAGAGGGAAGCATAAAAAAGGGAGACCATGTCTTCCTTTTTTGTTTCTTTAGTTACGTCACA
>NZ_ASJR01000033.1 GCF_000474745.1 Chitinivibrio alkaliphilus ACht1
GTCTTAATCCTTTATTCCAAGGTATTCATTCTGATCATCTATAATAGACTCTATAGTAAATAGGTACGAAATGTCTTAATCCTTTATTCCAAGGTATTCATTCTGATTTCTGATGAATTAGGACCTGTCCCAGAACCAGAACCTACAGTCTTAATCCTTTATTCCAAGGTATTCATTCTGATTACCGAAATGGCCATGGAGTTGGCCATGGAGTTTGTAGAGTCTTAATCCTTTATTCCAAGGTATTCATTCTGATAATTCAACAAAGGAGAAAAAGCATGTCATACATTGCCAGTCTTAATCCTTTATTCCAAGGTATTCATTCTGATAAGCGTTATGGTGCAGATTATAAGACTCGCTTGGATAATATGTCTTAATCCTTTATTCCAAGGTATTCATTCTGATAGCATCCTTTGTATCCGCCTCCTGAAGAGGCCTGAATATGTACTTTGCACAAACCGTTACATGTTTTTCAAAGAACAGGGTAGATTTCACATTACAAAGAATCTGAAAACATCCCATCAAACTGCAAATCAGCATAGTATAACACATGCACAAACCTCAGCGGTTACACGGGCATTCTGTGGGTACATCGGGGTTTGTGCAAAAATCAAAGAACAATGCCCTATTCTCTATAATATACATGATGTATACCTCCCGAACTTACAGAAGTTTAAAGGTACCATCATCTTCTTTAATCCCCGCATTACTACCATATTTCACTTGTTTCTGCCAGTCTTTCTCACACACAGGAATAACAATCACACTGTCTTCCTCCGCATCTATCACAGCCTGAATATCCTGTTTTATTTTAAGGAGCTGCCCCAGTTTTATATAGAGTTCAAAAACCGATTTCTGATATCGTATACCCGAATCTTCAAGGATTCTCGCCACCCGTGAAAGCCGTCGGGAATCGGATATGTCATAGATAATAACATAGTGCTTTGGCTCTGAATCTGTCATAATATCTCGTAGGGTTCAAAGGACAAAATCGTTCCCTTCCCAATTATCTCATGTTTTTGTGAACAATCGGAGCAAATGGGATAAAAACCGAGCTTGTCCTTTTTTTATCAATAATGGAAAGCAGCCCCTTTTTCATACGTTCAAACTGACCATGCGTCATCTCAACCTGAAAAAAAGAATACTGTACACGAATACCGCATTTCTCCAGATATTTGGCAGTACGCCGCAGGCGACGCGGATGGGTAATATCGTAACACACCAGCCAGATCATCGTGTTTTCACCAGTGGCTTAAAATTCAACTCCTCCTCCATAATCACCCGCTTAATATGCGCTGCCTGTTTGCGGAATATATCAGTCCAGGCAAGACGTTTCTGCTGGGGCGGATACAAAATCTCCTGCTCCAGCTTCTTTTCAAATGCCGTGATTGTTTTGCCCACCCCTTCCTTTGTCAGAAGCACCGCCTTCATATCTTCAATGGGGCCATCTTCAAGACTGGAGCCGGGAATATCCTCTTCATCATCATGGGTTACCACACGAAAATCATCCCGTGTAAGGCTTTTGCGATTAAAAAGACCGGCACAGACTGCATCCGCCAGGGGCACACGAAACTGCTCCATCATATCCAGTGTAAGGGAGCGCCGGCCGTATTCCAGACTGTGATAATAGCCGACATAGGTATCAAGCCCTTCTGCTGCAAGAGCGGCATCAACACGGAAAAAAATCAGGGTATAAAGGAAACTGAGTACTGCATTCACCTCATCACGCGGCGGATGAGAATTACGCCCTTTGAAAACAGGCCATTCCCCTGAAAAAACCTGTCCATACACAGAAAAATATATTCGGGCAGCACTCCCTTCATACCCGCGTAACTGCTCCATTGAGTCAGTCTGCTCAACCTTTTTCAACAGAGAATCCATTCGCCTGACAGCTTCCTTGCCTCCTGTCAGATCTTTTTCCCTGATAAGGCGCTGAATAAATCCCCGTTGATTGCGGATTTTTGCAGTAACAATGGTTCTGGCAAAATACCGCGGAAAATTTCCCGCCAATTGTTCAAACTGTTTCTTCCGGAGAAACACATTTTTGTTTTCGTTAAAAACAAGCTTTCCGTTATACCGTCCGTGCTTTGTGAGAAACACCGTATCTATGCCGTGTTTCATCAATAATTTCAACGCCGGTGACGTTATTTCCGTATTACCCATAATCACCAGCCCCTCCATGCGGTGGGGAAAAAGGATCTTTCCTTCACCGGTATTCTCCGGGATAAATTTTAACCGATCTGAAACCCGCCGCAGGCTTCCATAATCAGAACGAATGTAATATGTGGTCATAGGTAACTCCGGTAAGTTGAGAAAAAGTGGTTAGAAATGACTCGTACTGGCTCTTAAGGTTTTCAGCTTGAGGTTCCCGTCCATTAGCATCTGGTGAACCGCCGTGGGCAATACTATTCCGTATATTTCTGAGGCGATGCAGCTTCTTGACCCTTTCGGGATCCTTAGCAAAGAGATCATCCATAAAAGAGTTGTACGCCTCTTTGAGCATGTCATAGGACTGTTCATTGCAGCAAGCGTGCTCGAGCACATAATACTCAACGGCCGTATGCAGTGCAATAATTGCCTGGCCATACATATGCGCCCGAAAGTAGTAGGTACTCAAAACAGCGATCTTACCCCAGAGCATTTGATGCTTCTCAAGAGGATCATGAAGCTCCTGAACAAAACGCATATAGATTCGTTCCAACCAGAAGGGCAACCCTGCAGGCTTATCCTTAGCAATATTTCCGCATTGGCGGCACCACTCTGCAATATGAGGATAGAAATTGGCCTGCATTAAATGACTGAATTTACGAATAGCCTTAGCAAATCCCGGCCAGTTTGGGGCCGCATGATCGGCAAGGTCAGTTCCATCATATCGTCCAAAGAAGAGATGTACAGACCGTGTAATATTCTGATATTGTACCAATGAAGAGAGGTCACGCACTCTTCCTTCGGGCAATTCGCCATAGATATACTTTACGTCGTACTCCTTGGCAAAAGCCCCCTCAAAGCGGAGTGCTGCAGCAGTAATAAAGGGCATCGAACGATAACCGTGGGTGATATCAAAGAGTATCTTTTTCTCTGTAATTTTCGAAATAACCTGCGTATACATATCTATTGATTCGAGGTAGTGATCATTGTGAAGAGATGGCATATGCTCTGTAATTGCACAAAAGACCGACCGAGAGTATTTCCAGCTAAGATACTTCTCCAGTTGCGATAGTAACTCCGTTCCAATACCACCACCTTCTTCCGTTGCTTCTTCTATGCGGAAGTACAGTTCTTCCACATCGTCATCGGTTTCCGCATCGCCTTCAACCAAAGCGCCCCAGCTGGATGTTTTGGTACCAAGGAGAACAGCAGACGAAATAGGATACTCACCAGAGGAGAGTACTGCCGAAAAAAACAGGGACGACCGTTTTTTACAGCCAGAAGGGAAATGGTAATCAACCCGCTGATATACCTCCTTGCCTTCATCCTTACGCCCTCTGCCGATTATGGATATTAAAGCCCAGCTCATAATTGTTTCTCCACGGTATACCGCCCCAGTCCAAAGCCCGTATTTTTGCCCACATGGAGCACCTCCCCGATAGAAAGCAGGGACATTTCACAGGGTGAAAACAAGCCGGAAACATCCATTGCTCCCTCCATGCCGCCCATATCCATGGCACGCTTTTGACGGCCGGACCAGCGCGGCAGATACACCCGGCGGGATGTAAAATGCTCTTTCTTGGGCAAAAAACCGCTGCTGAGATCAGGAAAATCCAGAACAGGAGCCAGGGCATGGCGATCTCCAAAAAAACCGGCAAGGATACGCACCCGCCGGTGGATACTCTGCAGAAGACTCATATAGTCAATGTCTTCGATCACCCGACCGCCCTTTTGTATTTTCACCGGGGAATGGAGCCTTAGGCAAAGACTCCGCTTTTCGCTGCTCCGGGTATCCGGATTTAGGCTGAGTGTTGATTTTTCAGGCGGGGAAAGTGCATCCCCTTCCCACACTTGACGTTTTGTCAGGGCATCCTGCACCGCACGAACCGTGAAAGAAATCCGATCCCGGAAAAGACCGCGCTCTCCTGCCTGTATCAGGGCAAAAAGTAGATAATTGATATATTCCCGGCCCTTTCCGATAAGGGTCACCGTGAGCCGCACGGTATCGGTCTTTTCTCTAAACACATCCTCCGCAGAAAGAATAAAGGGGTGACTGGCTTTTTTCACTCCGGGCAAAACGTCATTATCCTGCGCCACATGGGTTTCAAAAAACCAGGCATAGGCGCAGTTGTTTTTCAACAGGCAGGATTCACACGTCCCGTCTTTCATAGCACAGGATATTTTCTTCAGAGCGTTGCCGATAACGCTGCGAAACAAAAACGTCGGATAGGTCTTAAAAAAGACCGGCTGAGAAAAACGCAGGGTGAATTCGACTTTGCTGTAGGTTAGCATTTCAATAACTCCTGAATATGCCTGTATCGGTTTTCTTCTCCTTTTAAGTTTTTCACCTCCTTTTACTTTTCCGCCTGTAAAAACCAAGTATGAGCTCTGCAAGTTCTATCTCCTCCGCAGTAATCGATTTTTATTCTTCAGGTATCTATCATACAGCTCAATTGCACGCTGCTCATCACCACGCTGAAGGAGAAGTATATCTTTTCGAATACCTTCTGCAGAAGCAAGAGCATTTTCATAGGCCTGCTCCTCCTCTTCCTTTTCTTTTATTTTCTGCTCCTCCTTCTCTTTTTTTCTGCAATTCGTTTTGCTTCAGCCTTTGCCTCAGCCTCTTTTCGACGGCGTTCATCAGCTCTTAGCTTATCCTGCTCAACTTTAAGCCAGATATCCTCGCTTACGTCGCTGGGAGCAGTAAATCGCCCATATCCCGTGGCAGTTTTTGCACCAAGACCCAGTTCCGTGAGAGCTGTATTAAATGCCTCCATCAATTGTGGCGCATACTTTTTAGCATCATCGTTGATGAAGAATCCACGGAATGCAAATTCAAGCCCCTTTTCCACTGCGAGAAACTGAATGGGAACGGGTGACTCTGTTTCAACCGGATACGGATTCTTGCCACCATAGTAGTTGGAAAAATGTGGCGTCATAACATCGGCCACAACCTGCGGAATATCTACTGAATAGCTATCCATAAAGACAAAACCGCCACGAGAAGCATTTGCAGTATCAAGAGAACCAAAGAGCTCTTTCAATCCATCCACATCATTTTCATCAATTGTACCACCCGATACCTTGTCAGGATTTTTTCGTGCGAAATTTATAGTATATGCCATACGAACAGCTCCCTTAATGGAAGCAGCAGGTATGTAGGGCAGGCCGCTGTTACGATCAAAAACCATCCCTACTTCAGAGGGAGAAACCTCTCCGATACCGGTTACCAAGCGACTGGTAAGTTTTGCAGACAAGGCCAGTATAGAATCTTTCGAGGCCAGATGTACCCTGTTCTCTAAAAAATCCTTTTGCTGTTTCTGCTTATGGGCAATCAAGTTGAACTCCGCCCGGTACTTTTGAACAAGCCGCTTTACACTCCCCGTATGAGGTATCTTTTCATAATCCGGAGCTCCATCATAGGGATAAAATTTCTGAAAGAGCAAACCGAAATTAGCAAACTGCTTTCCCTGTTCCACCTTGTTACGAATATACTCTGGAATTGCATAAAAACTCATTTACGCCTCCTGAAATGCACGGGCATACCGTTTCAACCAACAGAGCATTGCAAGGGTCTCCTGCTGAATACTAATATATTTACGGGCATCCATTTCTGAAATTTCTGAAAGTGCTTTCATCAGATCATCACCAAGGGTTGCCCCATTCTCATTTGCCCACTCCAGCATAACTTTTGCTGAGTCGTAGTATTTCCCCTCTTTCGCTCCCTTTGCCTTCGAGAAAAGAAATGCAAGAGTCTGGCCAAAACCATTCTGAAGGATCATGGTAGGGAGTCCAACAATAAAGTTTGCTGTCTCTTTATCTGTTCTTCCGTCAAACACAGTATCAATCTTTTGGAGAGCAAATGCGCTTCGCTGCTGTTCCTTTGTCTGTATCATCTTACGCCTCCTTCACCCATTGAATTTTAAACATACCGCGCCCCAGAGTTTCATCACCACCCATTTGAATATGAGTGGTGATAACCTCATTCTTCAGATACTGAATCAGGCTTTCCGCCGGCATCTCACTTGTATCGCGGGTATTTCCATACATAAGCACGGAATACAATATCGAATCTGCCGGCAGTAACTCTTCATAGCGCAGTGCGCCGTCAGTAGCAGTACCGGTTTTTTGATCAATCTTAATCTGTGTCTGTACCTCTGTACAATTGGAAACACCGTAATTGAATACTTCATCACTTACCAACAGGAGTTTATCTGCCCCGGACAGAAGTTTCTTCAGGGATTCAGGCAGTTCAATTTCTGCAGAAACTGTCACCTCATAATCTTCAAGGAGAACATCACCTGTTATTCCACCGGCCAGAGCCAGGGCATCGGTTCCGTCTACGGATTGTATTTTATCGTGTGCTGCCAAATTCACCATTTCCAGATCCCGAAGAGCTCGTTTCAGGACTGCCGGCGATGTAATCCAGACAAAGGGATACGCGTTTGAACGCATGGGAAACGCCAATAATTTGGCATCGGATACAGAAATTGCCCCAGGAAGAATATCCCCTTCAAAATTTTCTGCTCCGAAAATTTTGTTGGTGATCTCTTCCTGCTGTTTGGAGTCTTTTACATCTGCAATAGAATTTGAAAATTTTTCAAAATGAGCCCTCATGGCTCCTTTCACCCCTGAAGCCTGAATATGGGGCCAGTTGGTGTGGCGTTCACGCTGAATGGGAAGATCCACCACACCCGTTGATGATCCGGAACCGGCATGAACCGGAGAAATAGCATAGAATGAAATCACATCAGAGTTTTGCTGTTTATACATATGAATATCCTTTTATTATAGTGAAATACAACATTTATCAATTTTTGAACTGAACACGGTCCCTGCAGGATAATATCCCACCATGGGTTTATGAAACTGTTTTGCAAGACTCCAACCCCCCCGATATACGAGCTTTCCGGAGGCGATCACCTTTTCTCCAACCTCAGTGGTGGCCAAAACAGGCGTCGTACACATATATGCATTTAATTCAGTATTTTTATTTAGATTTACAGAATCAATCTCCTCATATGTACCAAATCGCTGTTCCCCACCGATAGTCATTACACCGGAAGAGGCAAGCCCTGTATCACGGTCTGTTGACCAGACAAGGGACCAACCTTCAGCAAGTCGGAGATGTCGGCCTGTATAAAGCTGACTTTTTTTAACACTGCGGTTAGCATCAAGAGCGATACCTGTTCGCTCCTCCTGCGTAATAAAAGAGTCCGTATTCAGCAAAATATCCGTATCAACCTTCAACTTTTTCTTTTTTTGCTGCAATGCCGGAAGGGAAACCCAGCTTCCACCAAGGGAACGTAAATCTTTCGCATGCTTTCCCCAATAAAGCGATCGATAACTTCCACAGATCCCAAGTTTTTTCGCATGAGCCGGCAATAATTCCGGGATTACAACGGCAATTTCATCTGAATTTTTCTCGCTTTCGGTCATCCAGTTATAGGGTGTTGGCACATACAATGTGTCTCCACAGGCAAGAAAAACCCCGGTTACAGAAAAAGGTGCTGAAGCGCCGAATTTTCCGATGTATCTTTCAAGATCGCTCACGCCTTTTTTGAATTGCCTGATGGTAATATCATTTTGGCTGAGAACAGCAGTCCTCATAGCTCCGCATAAAACAGAAGGAGCCGGTGGAAAGATTGTCGGAGTTTCATACTCCATACCGGCAGCCAGGGGTTCTGCCCCTCTCAGAAAAAACGTATCCGATGGAATAAATTTATACCAGCTCACTGCATACCTCCTTTGGCAAGATACCGTGCGATAATGGGAACTTCAGGATAAAAGCTCCAGGCTTCATCCTCATATTTCAAGACTAATCCAGCCAGATGCTCTGCGAGATAGCGGGATTTTTTTCGCACTTCTTCTTTACTGCCGTGAACAAAACCAGAATGACCAACCTCATAGGAAATAATATCGATGACCTTTCTTTTTGCCTGCTCTGACAAATGCTCTTGTTCCTTTTTTAATACAGCTGAAATCATTTCCCGGATTGTTTCCAACCGGTAAATAAGGGATGTGCTCAGATCTTTTTTTATAGAAGCCTCTTTGACGATATCAAAAGATTCCAAAAGACTCGTACCGGCAAAAGGGTTTTGCGCATCCCATTTTGCACTGAATCTCCGCGGTTGTCCACTTCTTTTTTTCAAACAAACGGCAATGGAATTACGCCCTTCTTTGGCCTTGGCAATATCATCCAGCAGGTGATGGGCTTCCTCCAGGGCACCGCGAAGAGGCTGTTTATGATGCACCATCAAGAGTCCAGCGGAGATTGATATTCCCTTTCCTATACCGGGTAAACGAAAAACCGGAGTTGAACCGTCTGCTTCGCTCATCGGTTCCACCCCGGTATCGGTGATACGGGCAAACCGGTAGTTGTAGGCCCGTTGTATTTCTTCTGCAGCTCTCATGGAAGTTGAAAGTGGCATTACTGCGGCCACATCATCACCGCCGGCATAGAGCAGGCGCCCTCCATGCTTTTTTATGATTCGTGGTACCGCGTACACGGAGAAAGCCCCAAGAGCTTCAGATATTGTGCTATGCAGGGTTGGACTAAGAATACGCTGCTCGTTAATGATTTCCTCCCAAATCCCTTTCTGCAGTGTACCTTGTTCAAAACGATCTACAACGGCGGGGTGTATCACATCACGCCATGTGGCAGATACGGTCAGACCATTCACCAGGTCTCCCATTTTATCTCCATCCATGATCAGTATTGCATAATAATTATCAGTCTCATTATACTCGTTGTTCAGGCCCGTTTCGTTTTCATGAAAATTGTCAGCAATCGATTTTCGCTCATGTACCGAAGTGTTGTTTCTCTGGAAATATTCCTGCAACGCCATATAGGTTGTTGACGGAAAGGTGTCAGCTTCTTTAAAGGTAGTGGCAAGAATATGGTTTTTATCTCTCTGATTTACTGCTTGCGGTAAAAACCGTTTTATGGAGCATATCGCACACAGTTTCTCTTTCTCCTTTACCACTGTCTCTCCATGTTTTTCAAACATTCTTCCCCAAAAGTCATGTATCGCCTCAGAGTACTGATGTGCTTTCATACCTTCTGAATCAGAAGAATCATGCAACACTTCAAACTCTCCACAGACCGGACATTTTTCACCCGGTTCCGGCTGACGCTGAATATCAGGTTGTGTTTTGGTAATCGCCAGTGTCGTTTGGGCTATGGAGTGGGTCACAGGATACACGACGGATTTACCGGAATATTTATCTGCAAATTTCTGCAGTGTTTCAAATACCGTTTTAAACTTTTCCGGTTCAAAAAGGCTATTCTCCACAGTTTCACGATCTGTCAGATCGACCAGTCGCACAGCGCCCCAATTATGAGTCCAATAATTATTGGTTTGCCGATAAAAGATATCATCCAGATATTGGCCGCTCTGCGGACTTTTCATAAAACGGAGTATAAGATCTGCAAGGCATTCCCATTCCCGACTGATTCTCTTTTGAACCAAATCAGTATATTCCCTCTCTGTACCTGCCGGGGCAAGGAATACAAACTTATTGGGAAAGGATGCTATGGCAGAGTCTTTTTTTAGATTGGTTTTGCTCTCATAGTCCTTAAGAAATGTCTGAAAACGATCATCCTCAGTTTTGTTTTTCAAACGTTTCAGATACTCTTCAACAAGATATTGGTCATTCAAAGATGGGTAGAGTATATGGTCCGGGCCAAGCTCTTCAATGACTGCACATATTCCTTCAAAGGTGAGCCAGGATAACACAACCGAACCGACCCAATGATCCCGTAATTTTCGGGTTTTGCCAATAAACGACTGAACCGGAGAAAGTGAATAGACTACCACCGAAGCCTCATTCTCGTCGCTGAGTTCTACACAACTGCCCAAGGCAGCCACCATGCCATTATGGTTCCATATGGTGTGATCAGGTATTCTGCTGTCTGCAGGGAAAAGCTCCCACAGAAAACCAAGATTACCAATGTTTTGTGTGGCTAATCTTTTTCGCAACATAAAAAAGAGGTAGGTAAAGTATTCCTGCCGCTCCCATCGTTCATCCACATTACCGGTATCTTCCCGCATCAGCTCAATTATTTTGTTTGTTACAATTTCTGACTTTTCCATATCAACAGAAGCCTGAAGAGCGTCACCAGCAGATATCGGATGCGTAAATGCCGGATTTTCAACAAAGTCAACCGCTCCGTTTTTTTCCGGATTACTACGATCGTATCCGGGTAGTGCTGCCCTGTCCATTCCGGCTGCTACAACATCGGCATGCTGATATTCTGTTTTTTCCGACATGGCGCATCCCAAGGCATCAGCCTGACGGGAAGCCCTTTGTTCGTGACCGGGAATTCCCAGCATTTTATCTATCGGATCGTGGAGGAATCGGCGAATTTTTCTGTTCCAGTACTCTTTTGAGTGACTCATTGTACCTCCTGCATTTTTCCTGAATTCATAAGGAAACTATTCATGTCATCGTAGGCTTTTAAATAGTCGTCTTCTTTGCCCGGTTCGTAAAAGTGAAAAGGTAAATAGAGTATCTGTCCACGATACTGATTACCCTCCTTGTGAACACCGAGAAAATATGATTTTGGGTGCCGTCCGGATTTGATTTCCGAATCGTTTGCTTGCACAATGGGACGTGCAACAACCCCGCGTCTCTTATAATAATGTCTATTTTCCAGTGATAATCTTGCATCCTTATATAGGATACCTACTTCAGAAAGTGCTTCAACAGGTTTATTATAAAGGGTTGTTCCTTCGAAAACCTTCGCTTTTTTATTTGCAGAAGTAAATTTTTTATTTTCCCTTTAAAAAATTTGGTAATATCAAAATCATTTGCAAAAGATGAGTAGAGGGAACCCATTCCATTTCTTGCTCGACCACCTACCCCACCATATCTAAGTAGAGCTTTGAGAGAATTCGTAATTTCTTCTTTGTAATCTTCCTTTAAATTTGATAAAATCAGGGTAAAAGGAGTGTTTATTGGTATATGTGTATACTTATAATTGTTCTTTTCACAGATCCCAAAACAGAGGTAATCAATAATGTCAATAAAGAAAGTGTTACCTTTGGATTTTGAAGTAACTTTAAATTTAGTACCATTAGCAGGTTTACCCCTTTTCGGCTTTACGCTACCTGTAACAACCATAGAAAAACTTGACGCATAATCGGTACAACCGAAAATTTTTTCTTCTATCTCTTTTAAGTTATTTCCTCCGTACAAAACCCGCCACCAATACCGCAAAGCAGCTTTAAAAGGAGCGGGACGCAATTCTGCATTTCCATCTGCCCCACCCAGAAACATGGGGGTTAATACCTCCACGTCAACCGTTATTCTCTCGCGCTCTACAAAGCGAGATACATCTATTTTTGTCATTCAACCTCCTGTGTGGTAGGAATTATGTTTTCTTCATTCATACGGTCAATTACTTTTTTAAGTGCATCTTTGCACTCTATAGATCGATCTGAGACGTTTTCAAGCTCTTTTTTCTTATCCGGACCAGCAGCTGTCCAGGCGTGGTCAAAACCATTCCGTATATCTTTAATTTTATACGTCAGACTTTTCATCTTTTTCTTACCTGCCACATCTTTAAGAAAACGCTCTGTAAATATCCTGACCTGCTCAAGATCATCTGCATTTAATTTTTTAAACGCATCATGATCCCATTTGCATTTCAGTTGCAATGCAGACAAAAATGCCTCAGCGTAAACCTTCCGTAATTCCCCATTATCTCTATTATCGCCCTTTTGTACAGCCAGCATCCCAATCGATCCAATAAGCTCCCGCATCACCGTAAATGACTGCATATAAAGCTCATGCGTATTCAGCATTTCAATGAGCTTCAGCTGCAACTTAAAGTAAGCAGAGTCATATCGACCGGATGGCGGATAACTAACAGCAAGATCCTTAAATTTATCCTCAACCATAATAAGAAGCTGCTTATCCGCACCTGAGCATTGAGTAATCTTCTCACGAACAATCCCCATGGCACGATCAGCGGTGGCGGCGACATGATTCACATCAATATTTCGTACAATATCTGTGAGATCTTTCAGCGCCTGAATCAGCTCTTCATCTCTCAAGGCCTGGAAAGAATCGGATGAGGCCGATTCCGCAAGCTCTGCAAGTTTCGAAGCATCTGCGGTATCAATAAGCTGCGAAACTCCATCGGCCCAATCGTTTATTGTGTAGAAGTCAGCCATATTAATTATCGGTTTATCAGGAGCCTCATGAGCCCCATAGTACACACCTTTTAGATCGATGCTCTTGCTTTTTTGAATAAAACTTACTGCAGTTGACAAGATAATAGAAAAAGCCCTAAAACCATGGGTCATATCAAACCAGACCTTATCTTCTTGGTCCACTAAGTTGAGTATTGTTTCAAACCATTTCCACTGGGCATTAGCTAAATCCTCAGATAATGGCACATGCTCAATAGATGTCTTATCCGTTATAAACGGCCTCAAATCATCTGATAATTGCTTCCAATGTTTTTCTTCTGATTTTGGCGTTGTTAAGATCCGAACTTTATCAAAATAATTTTTACCAAATCTATGCAATAATGCTGTTTGGACATAGGGCGTTTTAATTGAACTATTTTGATACTGTACAGGTGAATAATTTCCTGCCCCCAAAAAACTGATAAAAACTTTTCTGCCCATTCATTTCTCCCGGTAATTCGTTTTGGATTAACACATATATTTCACAAAGAAACCGCCGAAGATTATTCACTCCACCCTTCATACTCCCGAAACCGTACATGACGGAACATATGCCGTAATTCCACTGTCCCGTCCTTTTGAACCACTTCCTCAGCCCGCCGTTGTGTAGAGGCATAGACGGGAACCCGCCCGTTTTGTATGCACCATGACACGACATAATAGGTAAGTCCGAAATCCCCCTGAACAAAAACAATATCCGTATCGCGTGAATTATCAGACAGATAATCTATCAAAGGTGAAGCATAATTGGCTACTGAAGGCAATTGTGCCGGAACATTGCTCCAGAGATGCTGAAGATCCTCCGGAAGAGCGGTGAAAGCAGTAACACCGTATGTATCTTTCAATTCTTTTTTTTGAGTATCCTGTAAGGTATGTGAGAAAAACAGGTGTGCGGAAATCACGCCATACTCCCTTCCCGTAAAAAAAATGATGTACTATAAGTATATAGAAACTTCTGTAGAAATCAAGATATGTCCCGAAAAACATCTTTTCCACTTTGCTTCAAAACAGGCTCTCACCGATCATCCTCCCCGGTCATATGCCCGTGTCCAAAGGAGGAACACTTCTTCCAGGCGTTTCTTAAAAAGGGGTTATACCGATCAAATCCTGAAGCAGGTTTTGCGGATATACACGTTGCTTTACAGCGGGGACAGGAGGAGATACTCCGCAGGTAAATCATATCTGCAGGACTGCGCATGTCAGTCATTTTTTTGGCCGGACGTACGGCGCTCCAACCGCAACTCTGACAGATATATTTTTTGGCCCCGTGGCAAAAAGGTATCGGCATCTTACATCTCCTCAGTTCAATGGGTGAAGGGAATACCCTTCTGGTATTACAGTGTACCACGTTTCTTTGGCAATGCAAGAATTTTAATTCACTCAGTACTCAATTCCTTTTCTACACATACAGAACGCTGAAAGTATACTATTTCCAATTTTTTTACCGAAGATTAAGAAACGATGTAATACCTTACTGCTTCACACCTGCCTTTTCTCTGAAAAGAAGCAGTAAAAACAACCACAGTCTCAGCCGGGTAATAAGCATATCACATTTAAAATCATTCAATACCGACACAATGGACTCATACCTGTTTTTTACAATGGACATGGAATTGTTACTATGCTATACTTTTTCTGTACACCACGGATATTTATAAATAATCTACCGGGAGGAGCCCATGCCACCGAAATCATTTCAGGAACTCAAAACACGACAGCGCGCAGAACGCGACAACTACCCTCAGAACATGAGCCTGCGTATACACCGTGCCTTAAGCTGGCTTGACCGGGCACACCACTGCGAAAATGATCCGGACGGCCGGTTTATTTTTTACTGGATCGCCTTCAATGCAGCCTATGCAAACGAAAGCGACTGCGCTGATATATCCGAAGGGAAACGCCATTATGCCTTTCTGAAAGATATCGTAGCCCTGGACAGGGACCAAAAACTTTTTGATATTATCTGGAAACAATATCCTCAGGCAATACGAGTACTACTCGATAACAAATATGTATTTAAACCATTCTGGGACAGCCGGCGACAATCTTCAGCATCCAACGACGGCTGGGAGGAGGAGTTTACCCGTGCCAAAAGCGCGGCAAACAGATGTTTGGCACACCAAAATACCGCCGGAGTGCTGAATATTATCTGCACTCGGCTGTATACCCTGCGTAATCAATTGATTCACGGAGGGGCCACCTGGAACAGCCGGGTAAACAGGAGTCAAATTATTGATGCAAACCGTATACTCGGTGACATCATACCGCTCATTATAGAGATAATGATGGACAATCCCGAAGCGGGATGGCAAAATGCCTGTTATCCTGTCTGTGAATAAACAAAGACCTATCACATAATATGAGGACAGTATGGAAAGTATTTATAACCGCATTGCGGCATTCAGAACAGATATTCCGCTCAAAGACCAATTCCGTTCCCTGGGCGACACCACACAGTTTGAACCACTGATACAATTGAATTCACAGGATATAGTAGAATTCTTTGAGTTTCACACAGAGTGACGCCTTTTCCCTTTGGATGACTGCAAATCCGCCTTTGAAGCAGAGAAGAAATTATCTGCCATGACCATAGTTGAAGCCGGCATTGATCTGTATATTGATGATTATAATTCTCTTTTGAGATCAGTTCTGCCCCAGGAAAATGTGTACAATTCTTTTACCGGTGTGTATCTTAATAAAAGCATCAGCGGCATGCGCGGATTTCTCCTCACAGGAAAACCCGTATTACATGAAAAGTATACTGACGGCAGCTAAGACTTTGGCTCAGGCAGTAAGAGAAAAACACACAACTCCACGGAGAAAACAGATCATGAAAACACACCTGAAGATGGGGCATTAGGCTGAAGTACAAAAGCTCTCTTTAGAGGTACATAATACGGCAAACTCAAATTTCATCAAGCAGGGATGCGTTATCTTTGATGATAGTGTGCAGATCATGCTCAATCTGCTTTTGTGTCTGATCCTGGGCAGAAATGAATACATTAACCAGATGTACCGCTGATAATGAACCAATGATACCTCCAATTGGTGCCAGAGGACCGCTGATAACAGATCCCACATGCCCGCCGATTATTCCGGCAGAAAGGTATGCTGCCTCCCATTTCATTTGCTCCCAGAACTCAGGTGTTCCCAGACCATACATAGATGCAGTATATGCCATCTGTATACCAAAAGATACTCCGAGCAGTGTACCAGCCATCTTATAGCCCGGTACGGATTTCCCCGTACGCAAAAGATGTCTGTGGGCATGTGCTCTAATTTTGCGGTATGCAGAATGCTGAAGCAGCAATGTTCCGCCGAAAACCCCGAAATCAGCCCGTGACATATCTCCCGCCCGCAGGCTTTGCCAGGCCGAATATACCTGATATATCATAACTGCGGTATACGCTGACGAAGCAACTCTGTTTTGAACCGCCATTTGCTTTGCCCGCACCCCATAGCGGTCAAAATCATGCTGAAGCTGTTTTGTGGTAATGCCCATTTTTTTCAACCGGGCCAGCTGAGTATTTTTTTCCGCCCGTGACCAGTTGCTACTGTGACGGATACGATTGCGAACAGGCTCATAATGATCATCGGGAACAAAAAAATAGTTTGATGCATTATCGTGAAGACTCATATCGCGTATATACTGATTGATATTTCCATTTAAATGAACCTTCAGCTGTCCGTTTACCATTCCCCGCCCCAGTCGTTTATTTCTACGAACATCATGCTGTCGATCCGTGGGATTTCCTGCCAAAGACCATCCAGAGCGATTCTGCACGAACCACTCCTCCGCATACCGGCCAACAGCCTGGGCTCTCGTTGCATACAATGGTGCCCTCCGGCGTGAGTGAGTCACAACATAGAGCGCCTGATCAGCAGTAACGTCCCGACCCACGGCAAAACGTGAAATCCGTGCCATCTGTGAATAATTTGCACCGGACAACCGCTGCAATGCCGGACTTCCACTTATAGCGGGGGTTGCAATGCATGAAACAGCCATAGAAATTACCAGCACAGCTGCCGTGGTGCAGAATATCCTCATTTACCACTCCCCCGTATAATCCATATCACGAGTCGTGATTTCATCAAGACGACGGGCAAATTCATAATACTCATCTTCTTCCATATCGGATACCATATCTTCGATAATACGTATATACACGCCACGTGTTTTTTCGTCCAGATACTGCAGATCTATGGGGCCGCACAGCAAAAGAACCGCCTCCCGTCGATAATTTTCAGTCCGATGAAACCCCTGGGTTGAAAAATGTATATTGCTAATAGAAATCCCGGGCCTTTGTCCTCCCTCATTTTGCAGACTGTCCTCCACATGAGAAATACGTGACATTTGCCGGGCAGCCCACAGGGAATACCGTGCCTGATGAGCATTGGTAATACGAAGATGCTGCTGTTCCTGGGTATATGAAAGAATATTCAACAGCGAGTCCGTAGACGGGGAGCCATCATGGGGAAGCGTTTGTATTAAATACCCCGCCCGATTTAATCTATTCATGGATTCTTTCAGGGTATGCCCACAACGAGCTGCATCATACTGAACCTCCACCAGGCGTTCAATATGTGATAGCAAAACTTGATGCACAGAGGACATATTCCGGTGTAGATCTGATACAGCAGAATCTGACAGTCCGTAAAACTGTTCCGTAATCATCTGAGCAGTATCGTAGATTGCGGCATAGTGATGATATATCGAATCATTTATGTGAGGCTCCTGTTCAATGCGGGAGAGGCTTTCGGTCAAACGAATAATATCAGGCATATACCGTGGAAGAAGATCGCGGTTATGCTCTTTTTCCATGATCACCTCCATATCCGTCTGCAATGACTCCAGTCGCTGCCGCGTTCCGCACCCCAAAAACACAAATCCCATACATACACTGCATACAAACAATTTCATGTCAGTCCTTTCTTTTTTTGAGAGTATTATAGGATGATTATCCATTTTCTGCCAGAAGAATAGTAAGTCCTGCCCCAAAAAGGAGACAGAGGTATCCCCTTACTCACTGTTGAAAAACCATGTTCCATTGTCTCCGGCATCTCAGGTTCATTGTAATATACCCACACGATACCATCTTACATCCTGCATCTTCTTTACCGGATATCGTTATTGCTGAATTATCCTAAAATCCTCAATTAAAGTAGAAAAATCGAGTT
>NZ_ASJR01000034.1 GCF_000474745.1 Chitinivibrio alkaliphilus ACht1
AGATACTGATGAGGCTGAGACCATACGAGCATCAAGCTCACGAGATTCATCCTCCCACGACATGGTCACCCGAACAGGCCCATCTCCATGGGGGACTAAGTGAAGAAACTGAGCTCCCTCACGAGATACCTCTATGTGATGTACTTCTATCTCGTCATCACCAAAGGTCTGAGAATACCGCCCCACAACACCTGCTGGACTGAGCCCACTCGTATCAACCTCCGCCTGGTGAAGAAGAAGAGCCCGCTCTTTGGCAAGTGAACCCCCACCACTCGTACGAAGCTCTGGCGGCGGAGTCGAACCGCGTACCAAGGAAGACACATGTATTTCAGTACCCATCAACACAGATACCGAGAGAAATAAAACACAGAAAACAGACTGTAGTACCGCTCTTTTTTTCATAAAAACCATCCTTATTCCAGTAATTATAGAAGTTGCAGAAAACACAGGTTTATACCGAGACCGAAGGACCTCGTGCTTCTATACTCAGGAATAGTACGGAATTAAAAAAATACCGGACACACCGAAATAGGTGCATATACCGAAAATTCATTAAACCCTCCCACAAGTTTAATTGAGAAATTGTCACCATTAATTTACACAGAATATTCTCCCTCTGCTGAAAAAATATCCGTTCTGAAAATTTTATTCACAGAAAATTCTACGAGCGGTTACAAAAAGACACCTCTTCCGTTACATTTTCTCAAGGAGCGCTTTTCTGCAGGAAAAAACGTATATTTGCTCAAAGAGACCGTACTGATCTGGAAGGAACCTATGCATATATCTGAAATTTTGAAACAAAAAAACCACCCTCAGCTTTGAGTTTTTCCGCCGAAAACAGATCGGGGATTTACCAAGTTGTTCAACACCATCACCCAGTTACAGGACTTTAACCCAGATCACGTCAGTGTCACCTATGGCGCCGGTGGAACAACACGGAGCAAAACCCACGACCTTGTCTGCGAGATACAGAAAAAAACCAATCTTTCTGTTGTGTCTCACCTTACCTGCGTCGGACATAGTCGACAGGAGATTCGCGAACTCCTTCAAGACTACTCACAGAGCGGAATAGAAAACATTCTCGCCCTCCGCGGCGATCCACCGCACGGTGGTGCAAACTTTATCCCCGCTCAGGATGGTTTTGCCTATGCTGAAGAGTTGGTGGCATTTATCCGCCAAGAGTTTCCCCACATGGGCATTGGGGTCGCAGGGTTTCCCGAGGGGCATCCTGCATGTCCCAATCGGCTTAAGGAGATTGAGTATCTGAAACGAAAAGTTGATGCCGGGGCAGACTACATTTGTACGCAACTCTTTTTTGACAATCGCGACTTCTACGACTTCCGTGAACGCTGTGAACTTGCGGGCATTACCGTGCCAATCCTCGCAGGGCTTATGCCCATTACCTCCCTGGCAAATATGCGCAAAATTTCGGAACTTGCCTTGGGATCACGTATTCCGGCAAAACTGCTTAAATCAATTCATCGTTCAGAGGAATATGTTGAAAATATTGGTATTCACTGGGCAGCAGAGCAGGTAAATGACCTCCTTGAGGAAGGAGTAAAGGGCATTCATTTTTACACCTTGAATAAGGCAGAACAGATTCAACGGATCTGCTCTTCCATCGGCATTGTAGACTCCGACCAGCTCAATACGTGATACACGATCTCTACAAAGCCCTTCTTGAAACCTACGGCCAGCAGGGGTGGTGGCCCTTGGTGTCCCGCTGTCCGGAGAACGCCTATCATCCGGGAGATTATACCCCGCCACAGAGGGAGGAAGAACGCTTTGAAACCCTCTGTGGCGCCATACTTACTCAAAACACCACATGGGATAATGCACAAAAAGCGGTGCACGCCCTGCGCCGCAGTGGCATTCGCTCTGCAGCAACATTTCTCAAAACTCCACCTCGTGACATACAGCAATGTATTCGCCCTGCAGGGTATTACAACCAAAAATATGAATACCTCTACACCCTCCTGTGCTTCTTTCAAAGTATTGGCATGGCCTGCCCCACCCGCACAGACCTCCTCTCCCTTCGCGGTGTCGGTCCGGAAACAGCTGATACAATACTTCTCTATGCCTACGGCGAACCCTTCTTTATCGTCGATGCATACACCCGCAGAATACTCTCTGCATATGGAGCCATACCTTCCCATGCCTCATACCAAGCCGTCCAAGGCATCATTATGGCTGAGATCCCCCGAGATGTACGAGTGTACAATGAGTATCACGCCCTCTTGGTTGCCCATGGCAAGCGGTATTATCGGGGGAAACACAGAACGGCTGATCCCCTGAGGCAAATAATTCCATATCATACTTCTGACACATCAGATGATGGAGCTCTGTAAAAAAAGAGAGGCTGTACTTCCCCAGCGCATCCCGCTCTTCATGAAGAATACGAACTGCACGATCAGGGGCAATATACTTCCGTCGCCGGGGATGAGCCCGACGCTGGAGCCGAAGGAGGGCCTGCTCGACTCCTGAAACAGTGCCACTCCGCTCTAGAACGTCGTGCCGATGAAGTATGGAGAGAAATGATTCAGCCTGCTCGGGAAGAACTTCCCCATACCGCTCATAACTTTGCCACAGCTGGCGAACCACCCGATCCGGTGTTCCCGGAAAAAGTGCATTCCAGTGATTCCATAGAAAATAATCGAGCAAGACATCCACAATAACTCGTCCATACTGCCGATGAAAGGGGTCTAAGAGTGCAACCATCTTTCGCACATCCCTGTGAGTATCGGTAAAACGATCTATGCTGCGGTGGCACTCCATGCCGCGAAGAAACATATCCGCCACCTCTGTCCCCGGTCTACTCCGCACGGCATCGCAGAGCATATTTCCCAAGGCAAAGGAGAGACACCCCGGAGAAATAACTAAATGCCCGAATATATTCACGCCCGATTCCTCTCATAAAAAATTAGTACCCCTCCCATGGGAAATATATTTTACCCAAAAGAAAAGGATACGCAGTATGAATAACGATCAACTTCAAGACCAGGTGGACAGCATTCGCCAAACCTTCGGGTACATACGCGAGTTTCGTGGAGCAACCTTTGTTATTAAGATTGACAGCTCCCTCATTCAAAACGAAGACTCCTTTCCCGTTCTCCTTCGAGATATTGTTCTGCTTCATACAGCAGGCATACAGATTATTCTTGTTCCGGGAGCAAAACAGCGTATCGACCAAATACTTTCCCATTTTAACATCTCCTGTGCCACCGTAGGAGGGCGACGAATCTCCACCCCAGAGGCAATTCCCTTTGTAAAAATGGCCGCCTTTGATGTGTCAAACCGGCTTATGACGCTTCTTGCAGAAAACAAGGAAAATGCCGTGATTGGCAACTGGGTGCGCGCACGAAGCCTCGGCGTCTCTCAGGGCATTGACTACCAATGCACCGGCACTATTGACAAAATAGACGGGCCTGCATTGCAGAATGTCCTCGAGGATGAAGTAATCCCCATCATTCCCAACATCGGTTGGAGTCTTTCAGGCCATCCCTACAATATCTCATCGAACGAACTAGCCTATGAAATCAGCTGTGCCGTAAAAAGCGAAAAGCTCTTTTTTCTTACGGATGCCCCCCCCATCAGCAGCAGCACCTACAAGCTTCTTCCCGATATGGAAACAGACGAAGCAGGACGAATTTCCAGCCTATCCACAGACCAAATAGAACCCTTTATCTCTCTCAACACACACAAAGGTGTGTATGATACCAACATGGAACTGCTCACCTACGCCTCGCGCGCCAGCAAAAAGGGCGTAAAACGGGTACATCTGATTCATGGCTGCGATGACGGTGTTCTCTTACAGGAAATCTTTTCAAACCGTGGGGCTGGCACAATGATCCACCGTGATCTCCATGAGAATATCCGTCCTGCCCAGCATACGGATATTGCCGATATCCTGCGAATTACCGCCCCCCTCATAAAAGAGGGGATTCTTCTGCATCGCAGTTATGAAGATATTCAGAATGCCCTATCTGAGTATTACGTCTATGAGATCGATAAAACCCTCCACGGATGCGGCGCGTTGCGAAAATACTCTGACGGAAGCTACGAAATATACAGTGTTGCCGTAGATAAGAGTTACGCCTCTTTGGGCACGGGAAAGCAGTTACTATCCTACCTTACTGCGCGAGCAGAAGCACAGAGAGCACCACGGGTATTTCTCCTCACAACACAAACGATTGACTGGTTTCTCAACCTCGGATTTACCGAGGCACATCTTGCCGACCTGCCTGCGGAGAAAGCAGCGTCCTACAACCATGGAAGAAGTTCCCGTATTCTCATAAAAGAACTCTCTGCACCAAGGCAACGGCGCTGATGAACATAGCCCTCATAGAACCATTTTTTACCGGATCACATAAAACCTGGGCACAACAGTCGCAGAAACTGAGCAAAAACCCCATTGATATATTTCACCTACCGGGGATATTCTGGAAAAGTCGCATGAACACAGGGGCGGCCATCCTGGCAAAACAGTTCATGGATTCTCCCAAACAGTTTGATCGTATTATTGCAACAAGTATGCTCGACCTGCCCCTATTTCTCGCCTTAACCCGTAAGAAGTCTGCCCATATCCCCTGTTACTACTATTTTCATGAGAATCAGCTTGCCTATCCGTGGTCACCCAAGGACCGAGAAAAGCAACGCGGAACAGACATGCACTATATTCTCAAAAACTATACCTCCGCCTTGGCTGCGGACAAGGTGTTCTTTAATTCTGTCTACAATAGAGATTCCCTGCTACAAGGACTCACGTCATTCTTCCGGCGTTTTCCAGACACTTATACCTATGACCCGAATGAACTCTATGAAAAAAGTATGGTGCTCCCCATTGGAATACACCTCTCCCGCTTTGATCAACATAAAGAGACAAAACCCGAAAAAGCAACTCTTTTGTGGAATCATCGCTGGGAACCCGATAAAAATCCTCACGCCTTTGTTCGCTTGGTTGAGCGTCTCTACCACCACGGCCTTGATTTCAATGTCATCGTGGCCGGAGAACAGGCTGGTCATGGGCTTTCCGGGGCTTTTTCATCTCTCCCTGAGCTGCTTGGCCCGCGACTCATACATTTCGGCTATGCAAAAAGCTTTGCCCGGTATGCCCAACTTCTTCACCAGGCGACCCATCTTCCCGTGACCAGCACACAAGATTTTTTCGGTATTAGTATCATGGAAGCGGTATATTGTCGGGCGATTCCTTTTTTGCCAGATCGCCTTACCTATCCATCTCTTTTTAACAAAGAGCAGAATGAAGAATATTTTTATAAAAATGAAGATGATCTGTTTGAGAAAATATCCCATAGTATATTAAAGAGAAACGCGCTGCCCCATCTACGAAGATTCGCAGCCCCCTATGACTGGAAACATATTATCTCGCAATACGACCAACTTCTCAAATAAAGGACGGCTTATATGAGTATTATCGGTGCAGGTGTACAAACCTATGAATATACACGAAAGAATGTTCGTTTTCACGTGGACAGTCTCGGAGGAAAAATTCTCCAGGTGGAAGTTGATAACATCCCCTTACTCCATTATGATCCACAGGATATCAAGCATAGCGGTATCCCTCTCTGCCTTCCTTTTTTCGGCCCCTTATCCACGGGCAAACTCCCCCTCGATGGAAAGGAATACCCCCTGGGCCAGCATGGGTTCTTTCGTGATTGTGAATTTACCATAACAGAGGAAAAACAGTGTCTGCTCTGTACCCTAAACGCCTCCGAAGAGACACTTCGCATGTATCCGTATGACTTTACCTTTATTGCTCATTATGAACCAATACCTCACGGGATTAAAATGACCTTCTACCTAACAAACAGAGATACAAAGGTAATGGAAATTGCCCCGGGAGTGCATCCGTACCTGCGCGTGGAAGACCCCGAAGCAGTGTACATTACCACCGATGCCGACCACGGTAATAATAGTAAAAAGGCATTTAATACAGTTTCCCTTGCAGACTGTGACGATATCGACGTGGTGGAACACCGGCCGACCCATCGTACTATTCGAATTGCGAAGACTCCTGACCTTCACCTTATCGGGCATGGCCTTGAACATACCACTATTACCCCCGGAACAGATGCCTACACACTCCAGCTTTCCGCAGATATGAAAAAATTTAATCGTATGACCATCTGGCGTGATACGATTGATGCTCCCTACATCTGCGTTGAGCCAGCCTTTGAAGAAGATGCACTGCTTACCCATGAGGCGATTAAGCTCCACCCCAAAGAAACCTTTACCACCACGGTTATTCTCAAGAAGAACCAGTCCTAAGAAGTCACATGGCTCGTTGCTCCCCCTTGGGGAATTTCGCAGGCATACTATGACACGAAACTCAGCACGGGGGGCATACTATAGAGCTCCCCGACACTGACACGCCCAAACCACTCCCATACCAATGAATAGACACATGGAAGTGAACACCAGGGGAAGATTGGAAACCTCCCTTGGAGCAGTTGCCGGGGAATAGACGGGCTCTCCCCGTGGTACAGAGAGCTGATACGGAGGATATGCCAAGACCGCCTCAGGGTTAACATACCGTTTTCGAAACACCGTTTCCTGCTCCATAGGCCGGTGGGTTGTACGGGATGGGAGTGGCTCGGCTGCGCCATATCCCGACTCTTCTATTGCCGCATAGAGTTGCGCATCCCCCAAGACATCACTCCTGTTTTCCACAGGAACATCGGGGGTAATCCCTGTCCCGAGAAAAAGTTTCTCTTCAGCAGTTATATACGACTCAATACTTAATTGGACCATCCCATAGATCTCCCCCTCCTCGCCCATAATTTCCCAATACGTCTGTCCAAGAGCTTTCCCATAGGTCTGCTCTCCCACAACCAAACACCCTCGGGAATGACGAAGAGCAGCGGTAAAAAGCTCAGCAGCAGAGGCGGTGTGTTCATTAACCAAAAGGATAAACGTGCGTTCTGAGGCGACAGATCGTTTCTCTTCTGGATCAGGAAAAAGTGGTTCCAGATCAACCCTTGTCGGAGACTGGCGAAACTCTTTCAACACCAGGGTGTCCTGTGGTGCCAAAAAAAACGCGGCCATGCGACGAAGCTCTGCTACATATCCGCCGGGATTATCGCGAAGATCCAGAAGCGTAACCGATGCATCATCGGTGGCTTCCAAGGCGTTCCACAGCGCATCGGAGGAACGATCATTCATTCCGTCATTGCCGTGTAAGAAGGAGGAGATATAGATATATGCAAGGGAGGAATCAAGAAATGTACCATATACAGGAGGAAGAGAGGAGGTTGTGGTAGCTATTTCATAGGTCCTGCGTTCATCCCGCAGTATCTCAAAGAGATATGTTCCGCTGCTCTGTGTAAGAAGAGTGTATAGATCATACCTTCCCCGAAGTGGAATACTGTCTATCGCAAGAATTCGGTCATAGGGCTGAAGCCCCACAGCTGCTGCAGGACCGTCTGGAAACACCTCTTTCACATAGAGCGTATCTTCAAAAACACCCAGGCGCATGGAAAAGTGAGGCTCTGGTGAAGGGGGGTAAAACGATTCAAATAGGATTCCCGCTCGTAGGGCTCTATGAAAAAACTGTATGTACTTCCATGTAAGGTGTCATGAAGCGCATAGCAGAGGGCTCCGGGAGAGCTATACATATCGGGTGGGTCCAGGCGATTGGCAAAGAGAGCCCTATCTCGTACAAGGCTATACACAGCTGACAGAGTTTCAGCACTACGACTTGGCGCAGTGGGCTCGGAAAGGCTGCAGCTGCTGAGCACAAGAGCAAGCACAACAACTACGGCCATGAGGACTCTCCTACGACTCTTCTTCGGCCACCATTTTTCTCTGCAAGCGTGAAAGATTGACCCGCGCATCTCGGTAGCCCGGCTCAGTTGATATGGCTTGACGATAATACGAACGAGCACGTTCATACTCACCCATCTGCTCAAGGATAACCCCTGCATTATTCCATGCCGATACGTGGGATTCATCTACAGCCAAGGTCCTTTCATAGGCATCCAGAGCCTCCTGGTAGTCTCCATTGCGATGCAACGAAACGGCCCGCATATATAAAAACTGAAGGTTCTCAGGGGCAGTCTCCAAGGCGTTTTGGTAATACTTTGCAAGACGCCCAAACTCCTCTGCTTCAAGGGCCTGTTCAATACGGGTTGTGAGTATGGTCATGTTTAAGGGGTTGGCCCTGTAAGCCGCCTCCAGCATACTCATATCCCCTGTTTGAGTATATGTTATGTACAGGATGTTTGCGATTATTTCTTGTAAATTTATCTGACGATATCTCTCGATACGGGTAGTGGCAGCCACATCCATCTCGCCAAGAAGGCTCTGGGGCGGGGCAAGATGTGCCTGTATTGAGTCAAGGTAGAAGGGGTGTTGCTGATTACGCCCGGTATAGTAGGCCAATTCAGGGCGACGATCGCGTAGTACGGGAACATCCCCTGCAATCGCAGCAAGTTCCTCCGGCCCTGCCAAAAACCCTGCAAAAAAGGGCTCTTTCTGGTTAAGATAGACCGCGGGACCACCGTAGTGAGAGTAGGCAAGATCACGAAATACCATGGGTATGCGCTCTACGGTTTCTTTAAAAGATGACTCCACATTCGTAAAAGCTCCGCCTTTTCGTCCAACTAAGAGAAATTCCGCATCATTATACCACAAAACCGCATGGGGAAACACCTCAATAAAACTCTGTATAACCCGTTGATAGTACTCGTAATTAAAGGAGGCTAAGGGAATAAACTGTGAAACCACTCCTCCCTCGTTGAGACTTGTATAGAGATCTTCATAAAATTCCCGAGTATACAAATGAGCAACCCCTGGACGAAACACCTGTCCGGCCTCAAGAGAGATGAGGTCGAAGGTGCGCCGCCGATGCCGGAAAAAGCTCCGTCCATCCTCACTGAAAAAACGGACCCGATCATCGGCGGCCCATGATCTGGGAAAATGGGTTGTGATAATATGCTCTATGTCCTGTTCAATATCAATACAATACAGAGAGTCAACGGGGTAATAGAGAAACCGTTGAGCTGTTTGCCCAACTCCTGTTCCAACCAGAGCAATTTTTCGTGCATCCTGTGCAAGAATCATGGGTACATGGGCCGCCATGATTTGTCGATTTTTCTGTTTCTCACCTTGCCATAGATTATTACTGTACAGTTCGCGGTTTCCCCCGCGGTAATCAATCACTGACATAAGGGAGTGGGGGCTTTCGTACAGAGCGGTCAAACGCCCCCCATGAGTATCAACATACCCATGGGGCAGGGCTGTCTCCCACTGCTGATGTATATATATAAGAAAGGAAAGCACGAGAATAAAGACTCCCCCCGTAAAGATTCTCCGGGAAGGATGTATTCCAACCACGCACAGCAGGGCTGCGCCCATAGAAAGAACTAAGGCACCCTGTGTAAGACCGCGCACCCCCCAGAGAGCAAGGAAAACACCTCCAGCCCCCAATACTCCCACCACCGTGCCCAGAGAATCAGCAGCAAGAATTCGTCCCGTAGCGACCCCTGCCTGCCCCCCGTTTCTTTGTGTGTAGAGAGCTACTGCCACGGGGAAGGACAACCCCATGACACAGGTGGGCATAAAAAAAAGCAGAAAGGAGAGCCATATGAGTGAAAAGAGAGATTGCTCTGTTGTAAAGGGGAGAATCATCTCCGGCGGAAGAAAAAGAAAGCTCCCATGGTATAGGGCAAGAAGCATAAGGAGAATACTGAGACCGCGAAACCCCATCTTCTTTTGGAAAAGGAGGGACGCCATATTTCCCGCACTAAAGCCAAGAATAGCAACTGCCATAACCGTGGCGTACGTATAGACACTATTCTGTATGAGAATATCCATGAAACGAACCCAGAGAACCTCTGAGGTAATTCCCACAATCCCCAAAATAAAAAATACGGCGAGTAAGAGGAGGGGGGGCCCAGACACAGCATGATTTTCATTACCAAAATAACCTCGAGGCGCCACAGGAGCAGATGGGGTATCGCGACGAAGAAGCATGAATACAAAGGCAAGATGCACCACCCCGCACAGCAGAAAAAGATACCCAACACCCAGGGTTGGCAAAAATACTCCCGCCGTAAGAAAGACCCCGCAAAAGCCACCAAGGGCATGAAGCCCAGAAATAAGAGCGACGGCATGGCGCGTTGAATGTTTTCTGCTCCCATATGCAACAGAAAGGGGTACCACTCCGCCCATACAGAAAGCTGGAATAAGAATACAGCCCGCCATAAGAAGAGATTGAGCCCCCCGTAAAACCACGGGCATTTCTGATACCGCCGTATATACGAAGGTAAAAAGGTACTCCATCATACCGTAGATCAGGGGTGAGGCTAAGGCCCACCCCGCAATTACCAGTTCAATGCGACCATACACACCAAGGGGATTTTTTGTCCTACTGCCCTGGTTCCCAAAATGATGACTCCCAAGGGAAAATCCAACAAAGGACAGGGCCGTTATTACGCCAAAGGAAAAGAGCGTTGACCCAAATAAGAGAGATGACATATGGATCCATGTAAGTTGATACGATATATGAAGTACACCGGAAAGGAACACAAAGAGCAGCAACGGTAAAAACATACGATAGAATCCCCTTTAAAAGGAGAGCCTCAAAGAGGCTCTCCCAATTGGTTAATTACGAAGAAAACGCGAGGTTAATGCCACGGAGTTCTCTCTTTGATCGATAAGCTGTACAAAGTAGACACCTTGAGAAAGGCTCATCGAGGTAAGATAGATACGATGTTCTCCACCAAGGGAACGAACGTCACGGGTCTCAACGATACGCCCGGAAGCACTATAGATATTGGCAGTAAAATCGCCTTCGGGAAGATTGAACGCGAGAGCTCCTTGCTCAACACCGCGAAATTTCGTAGAACTCACAGATCCTGCGCGATCACTATCTGCAATGATCGACGTCTTAGGACCATCTGGATCAGGGTGCTCTTGTCCAGGAAGAAGTTTTGCATCTCCTAAATAGGGGTTCACACTCACTGACCAAGCTGTTCCGGCAGTATTCAATTTACGTGGAGCAATCCGTGGATTCGCCGGCCATGTAGCACCAGCAAGTGATTGCTCACCGTCATAATACTCTACGGCAAGGTTCTCGACACCCTCCTCTAGTTTTACAATTACAGAGATCTCATCCTTGTACTTGTCATCAATATCTTCAAAGGTAACCGCCAAACGGTACGCCTCTGCATCTCGGGATAGATCTACAGAAGAAATTGCATTGGCTACCATACGATACTTTACAACTTCCGTGGGGGTTTCCACGGCAAGACGATTTTCTTCCACAAGGTCAGTTAACCACGCTAAATGATCACGATACAGCTCTTGAGGAAGACCACCCCACCAGCCACCGACAGCAGGATTATTAATTTCATTCCAATCATCTACTTTGTTTACGGAGTGCAGCTCACGAATCATATACCCATTATTTTCAAGGATATTGTCTACCATTCCGTCAAGGGTAAGAAGCTGGTGCGGGTTGTTTCCATCATTATTAATAACGTCTGAAGTATCTCCGTTATTGATATAAAAGGCATCGTAGTCGATTGCATAGGGATGGAAGAAATCTCCATACATAGCTTCACCAGACTTAGCACCACCCCGTGCACCAACATACCCTGCTTCTTCCAACCATCCATGACTTGTCTCTGAATAGGAATCAAAGGGGTATACATAGTATTCAACAGATTTATTCGGGGCAAAATATGGGCCAAAACCGCCATCATGTTCCAAGATATAGTCATATACCATGGAGTCAACAATTTCTTTACTGGTTACAACATTTGAATACACTTGCGGATCTGAAAGGTTGTCACCCCAGGGACGGGTGAGCTGCAGCATGCAGACCCAGCCGGGTCGCCCTTGATCATTCTCCACAGTGGAATTAATGCGTTCTGGAAAATTATCTTCCAACCAGCTCGTCTCCATCCAGTTTGCTCCGGTTGGTGCAATATATCCACGGTTTTCCCCGCGGCCAGACTCATCTCGATAGTCATATTTAACATACACCGACATAATAGTATCTTCACCGCCGCCACGTGTTGACGGATAAAGGATTGTCTCATCAGGAACGGTAATATACACCTTTTCAGCTCCAGGCTGTGGCTGTATGTCCACATCTTCTGCGGATAACCCAGACTGTGGATCATAGCCAGTCCAGTACGACTGATCTTCCGTAAAAGTAATGCTCACCACCTCATTTTCAACTGTGTAGGTCTCTGGATTTGGCCAAATTGGCTCCCCATCATCTGCCGCATCGGGCCAGAGCGGGGCAACCACAAGACCTTCAAGCTCTTCGGGAAGCCATGGATCTTGTGAGGGAAGAGTATCTCCAGGCATAAACCACATCCATTGCTCCGCCGCGTTAGTATGATCATAGGAGTGATTTACCATCTCATGCCCATGACGAGTAAGCCACCGCATGGCCTCCCAATCTGTTTCGTCTGCGGGCTCCACAAAAACCCCCCAAGCGGTTTTGATCGTAGGAAATTCCTTGAGCACTTCTATGGCTGGCTCTATACACGCCTTGTACCCCAGGGCACCAATATCATCGTGAATTAGAGAATAAGCCCCTTCAGCACCGTCACGCCACGTGGGAACCACCGCCTCAAGAGGGGACATACTATTTTCTAAATCGTTGTTCCACCCGGTCCATTGGAACGTACCACCACGATTTGCTTCAAAGGAATTGATCAAGGTCCATGCCGATGTTCCTCCCCGTTCAGCAAACTCACCAGGCTCTTCTCCCTCTGTCCACCATTTCGCATACCACATTAGGGGCTCACCATTGAACTCACCATATATTACCGTATCACCAGCACCTTCTCGGTAACTTCCCTCATACGCAACCTCTGGATCCCATTCTTGAGGACTCTGCCAATTACTGCGTAAATTATTTGACTCACTCGGCGGGCGCCAATCTTGCACTGGAACCTGCTGCAATGCCTGATAGCACGCAAAGCTTACTGCGACAATACCGACAATAGCCAATCCTACCTCGGCAATACGTAACGATCGTACTGATCTGCTCATACATCCTCCTTAGAAGGTTATAAAACTCTCCCTTCGAAGATACTCCGAACCTCCTTGTGTTTTTACCCAAAAATATAGTGCAGAAACAAACAAGTGTCGTAACACACCTATTTTCACGTTTTTACAAAGACCTTACAAAAAGAAAACCCCATAAACATCTTCAAGGCTCAAAACCAACTTATTGTTCAGTATACACAGAGAAAGCCTCTTTTTACGCTCACCACCACACAAAGGCAACATGTGCCATAATGAACAAAATACAAGAAAAGAGTTCAAAAGCACGACAACTGCAAACTTTCCTGTGACAAATGCAAACCAAACAAGAGCAACAACTCGCCTTTTACAAACTCTTTAAAAAATGATACAAACCCTTATTAAAAGGGGGGTGCTGGAAACAAGTCTGTAAAAAACACACCTTTTCATTCGCTTTTTACACTTTTCCCTACTAGCACAGAGGGAGTGAACAAAAAACGAGGCAATTATTTATATTTTTTTGAGCATTTTACTGTTCTTTGTATAAATTATTGATGAGTACAGTTTTAACTTTATTTAGATGGAGGAATGGTTTATGGCTATTCTACACAAGAGCAAGGTCTTGGTATTACTGCTATTTGCAGCATCCTTTGTGCTTGCGCATTTACCAAGTCAAACAAACGCCCTTCTACAGTATGGTCCCACAGGACCACGGGGAAATCTCCGTACAGGGTTTTCAAACCGTGGTGAATGGAGCCCTGATGCTGAGTATGGTGGTGACTTTACAATTAACCAAGGTGATACAGTCCAGCATGGAGAATTCGAAGGACAGGATCTCTGGTGGTGGGCGAAATTTTACGCATCAGGTGCGGATGATGAGCCTGGACAATTCGCTCCCGGTGGCGGAACCTCTCCATGGGTATTAATCAACTCCGCCTCTGCCATTAACGATGGTACTGTTGACTACCAGTGGACCGGCTGGAATAATGATCTTGAAAACAGCATGAGTGGCCTTGATGCGGCCATACCTACATGGCGCGATGGGGCAGAAGGTGCATACGCCTTTACCCATGACGACATTGGTGCCATGCCCCTTGATCTTTCCGTGAAGCCTGCTATTGAAATGGCACAGGATTTTCCGGAAATTAAACAGGCTTGGGGTGTGTTCGTTGGTGAAATGAACCAGCGCGAGTGGGATTATGCCGTTGAAATGGTGATGCAAGGTCATGAGCTTTTTAACCACTCCATGGACCACAGCTCAGCCGCCGATGAGTGGCACTGGTTTCGTCCAAACACCACAGTTCCTGAACACGATCCGGCAATTCCTGAAGCAATTCGTGGTTTAGAAGTTGTCGGTACATGGAACGTTCGCGGGGAAGGTTCTGATTATACAGATGATCCTCAGTTTTCTCCTCGTAACACTCCCTTTGATATTGATTGGGAAACGCCCTATACAGGAACAATTGACCCTGATGCTACCACAGATCAAGGAAACGCGCAAACTCCGCTCGTTCTTGGAAACTCTTCCAGCGACTGGACAAATGACGGTGCTTGGGCAACATTTTACAATGATTTCGTAGAGATTGACGCAGATGTGTACTGGACGGGTCTCAAGCCCTCAACTGAATCTGGTGCAGTACGTGAAATCCGTATTATCGACGATCGTGTGGAAAAAATCACCCTTGAAGAAACAGGCCATGAAGTATATGTCGTATATACGAACGGCTATGACCCCGATGCGCCTTCACAAGAAGGGTATCTTATTTCAACCGACGTTGGATGGTTTGAACTACCAGACCTCATTAATGAATACCCTAACTACTACAACGGGTATTACATGGAAACCACGTGGGATGAAGATGCGGGTGAATCCATTGGCCCTGGTGGACAGGTAAGTGCTGTTGACCTCGGTTCTCCCGGGTTTCTTGCTCGAGTATGGGTACGTCGCGGATGGACTGCTGATGAGTTTGACCTCAACATTCGTCAAGCAAAAGAAGCAATTGATGAAAACGTATGGAGCCGTGTAGAGAATAGTGGTGAATACTTTAGACGTGGACGTCGGGATGCACATTACGGCTACCCCTTTGATATCTACTCAGAGGTTACTCACGACTCTCTGTATCAAGCAGGGTATACAACTGCTCGTGGTGGTGCTAAATCAGGTGTGCCAACACCCGGTGACTTCTTCCACCCCTTCCGTATCGACTTCGATGCCTTCTTTATTACACGGAATGACTGGACAGTGAACTCCGCAGGGGAAGAGTTTATCTACCCGAACAACCCCCACGTACTCATGGGTGCCAATGAGATGGTTGACTCCATCATCTCTCAGCGTGGATATATGATTCGTGAGCTCCATGCGGTTGCAGATATTCCCGATGGTGAGTGGTATAACGATGATCGCCCGGAGTTCTGGCCTGTTAATACTGTAGCTGCCGGTAAAGGTGGATGGTGGGGCGGTATTACCGTCAACCAGCTTCGACGCCACTATGAGTATGTACAGGAACGTATTGATGATCGTCGCTTGACCGTTTTCACTCCCACCGAAGCAGTGAAGTACAGAATTACGGCCAATGCCACTGAGTCAGCAACGGTATCGCGCAATGGGGACAATTACACCCTTTCTACTGAACTCAATCGCCCCGACCTTGACGAGCGCTATTGGGACGAGATTACGGTAATTGTATCTCTTGATGAGCCAGTTGACTCTCTCGCAGTGAAGTATCATACAATCAACGAAGAGTGGTGCCCCAATGGATCACCAAGAAGAAGACCACGTCAGATGGACAA
>NZ_ASJR01000035.1 GCF_000474745.1 Chitinivibrio alkaliphilus ACht1
GGGAATACGCGAGTAACCCAACTTCTTCGGCGGGCTGCAAGGGCCCGCCTTGTTCTTCTCATTCTTCAAAGACACGTTACCACAACTTGTGGTATCGCTATGGCCAAGAACTCCTTTTATGTCCTATCTGAAACGTTCATCCTCACTGTTTATACGCGTGATCCCTATGAGGGTATACAAAAAATCTTGAACCTCTGGAGTAATAAAGAAATAGGGGCCTTTTTCTATTTGAGTCAACATGGGAGTACTCCTTCACACTTTTGTATATTAGGGGTAGAGTGGTGGAACTCTCCGTAGGAGCTGTATGAAATATGTGGCAGCAGTTGCACACATATGATGTATTTTTGCAGTGGTTTTATTCTGTCTGAGAATGTTGTGGGTGAAGAATGACCCTGCTTTTGAAGGAGAATGTGACGAACATGCATCCTTCTGTGGTGTTTGCAGAAAATTTTTTACTTTGCAATAAAATAGTTGTAATGGGGTACTATGAAGTGTATTACGTGTTGCAGGCTTCGTAGTTTCCACAAGAGCATATAGATTTTGCAAAGGATGTCCTTTTCTGTATTGCATCATAAAAGGTACATTTTTGTCAGATGGTTTTTTTTCTTGAAAAAAATGACAAAATAGTGTATTGTTTCATGTTATTCGGTTGGCACAGCCGGATGAGGAAAAATAATGGTAAAATACAATTACATTCCATAGAGGGAAATTGGAGGTTGATATGTTTGGTGGGAACCAAAAAATACTGAATGTGTGTTTTGTGCTTTGTACGTTCCTTTTGGGAAACGTATGGGCAGATCGTTTGGATATCGGAGATGATTTTGATAATCCTGTGCTTGATCCCTTTTTAATCCAGCACTCAATGTATGCGCAAGAAAGTTTTAAGGTCGGTGATGCGGGGAGTTCACCACGGGCTGGTATCGTTGGGACGGCCGGTATATTCGATGGTGGTGATTTTACCATCAATACTGAAGATGGTGCTTTCTTGCAGGAAATAACAGGGTGGAGTAGCAGCATCAATGAAAATGCTTTTTTGTATTATAAAACCGGCGGAGCTGATTTCAGCCCGTCTGAGAGAAAACAGCAGGTGGACGCTGATAATGTCTATGAAGAATTTGAACCATATCGTCGCCCCCTTCTTCCAAACACAGATAATGTTATCTTTGAGGGGGGGGATGATATTAGTAACGGTAGTATCGAGCCAGGACATTATGGTACCTTAGGAGGGAGAAATAATACGCTTTTAGCAGGCACCTATTTTTTTGAAAGTATTAACTTATGGGATAATTCTGTTACAACGATAACTCCTAATAATGGAAGCTATAGGACAGTTATCTATGTAAAAGAAGATATTACAAGTCGTACAACTCCTTACATCGTTCCTGAAGGATTTGAGGATGACGATGGGGATATTTCGATACCAGAAGAAGCCTTGGGTGAGATCTTGATTATCGGATTGTCTGCCATCAATTTAGGAGATGATGCGACCATAGTTGGGACATTACTTGCTCCAAACGGAGAGATAGAGTTTCGTTGGGGGTCCCGTCTTTTGGGGCAGATTTTAGCGTTGAAGTTCAAGAGTAATGGCATAGACGGTGGAGACGGTATTGATTTCATCCCCATAATCCGTGATGAGATATCTATTGGTGAAAGCGTATTCAACGAACACCAAAATCAGGATAAAACACCCGATAGAATAGACCTTCACGATGGAACCACTCAATCTTACGATACCACCATTACCGTACAGATTAATGCGGTTCCCGAAAATAAAAGTGTTAAAATATTCTATACCCTTGCAGGAGACGGCTTTGACCATGGAACCTATTTCCATCATGGTACAGAGGATGATCGCCGTGAATCTTCGGGTCGTTTGGTATTTGAAGAAGGGGATACAGCAAAAACCATTGATGTCCATATCATAGATGATCTGGTCCATGACGGGGACCGGGATTTCTTTGTTATTGTCGATAGTACTGTTACCAATGATCCTAATGACAATTACGATGTACTCGTTCCAGAAGAACCCTTCGTTATTACCATTACAGAAGACGACCCGGAAAACACTCCTCCCGATGATATTATTCTGGATACTCAGTCTGTAAAAGAAAATCAGCCTGGCGGGACAGTGGTTTCTTCTGTTGTTGTTGAAGATGACAATGATAATGTGAAAACTGTTGCAGTGACAAACGGGGCCCCCTTTTCTGTGACGGGAAACCCTGCCGCCGGCTGGGAGTTGGTGACCGATGAGGAGTTTAACTATGATGAACCGGAGGAACCTCGGTCTTTTGATGTAAAAATTACCGCCACGGATGAACTGGGTGAATCTCTGGAAAAAACTTTCACCATAGGTATTACCCCCGTAAACGATAACGCCCCTGAAGGCAGTGATGCAGAATTTAGCACGTATATAAATACCCCCCTTGATGCATCTATCCCCGAAGGACGTGATGATGATCTTCCTGAAGATAACACCACCCTAACCTATCATGTGGTAGGTAAACCTGGGAGTGGAGTTGTTGAAATTACCAATGCAGAAGAAGGCCGTTTTACCTATACTCCGGACCCCGGGTTTGTGGGAGTGGATTCTTTTACCTATCGCATACGTGATGAGGTGGATTACAGTAACTGGTACGATGCAAGTGATCCCGATGTTGATTCGGTGCTGTACAGTGAAGAATACACCATCACCATCACCGTGAAAAACAATATTCTTCCTGATATCGATCTCAGCAGTGACGGAGGGCTTGTCTTTGCCGATGATTCCGTGGATATTGTCCTTGATTTTTCCGATGGAGACCTCTTTCCCGATGTACCCGATTTCACCCTTTCCTATACCGTGACCTACGCGGGGGATGTGGTGACAGATACGCTTTCCAGGGATGAAATTTCTTCTGAAGGTACTGTGTATACAGAACGGATATATGTAGACAGCTTTGTAACCCGTGAGAATACCGCTGCTACTGGTTTTGATTTGTCCCTCTCCTTAACAGCAGATGGTGACTGGAACCCCGAAAAAAAGATGTTTCCTATAAAATACGTCAGCTCAACCCCCCTGCAGAGATAGAAGAGGGGGATGATAATTTTACGGTTTGGGTACGGCAGGATGATGAAACCGCCAATAATGAAGATTTTGACGGTGGTGAATATGAAGAAAACCAGATTATGGTGGTTACTGATCCTGCTGGGGCAGACACCCCTGAAGGAGAATCTTCCTTCCTTTTTACGGAAATGTATGAAACAGGTCCTGTTTCCGCCTATGCGCGCCATTTTCGCTATATCAATTCAGTGATGGCTCAAAGTGATATTATTGAGCAGGAAAATCGACTCCCCGTGCCGGAGGCAGACCCCGAAGGGGGGATGCTCTATGCTGATGATTCCCTGTTTTTGTCGGTGGATCTTTCCGATGAAAATCTCTATCCTGATAATCCGCAGTATCTCATAGAATATCGTGTGACTTATGACGGAGTAACCGCCGAGGCGGTTCAGGGTGATGCCGAGAGTGATGTGGGTATTTTTCTGGATACCATCGTTGACCGGGATAACCGGGCTGCTTTGGATTTTAAAATAGATGCCCGTACCCTTTCAACGGATGCTGCCGACCCCTGGGAAAGCAGTGGTTGGGTGGATTTTACCTACGAAATCAGAAAGCTCCTCACGGACCCATCTTCATCGGTGCAGGATGATTTCTGGAAAAGCTATGAATTGGATATATGGGCAGAGCATGATTTTGACGAAGATGGAGCTTCTGTAAATCCCTTTGCGGTTCCGGCGACCATCACCGGTCATAAAAACGGTGACGACTTTTCCCATGATGCCACGGAGGATGAAGCCGCCGTTTTGAGGTTTACCGAAACCACTTCTTTTACCTTCTGGGCAGAGGATGAGCGGTATATCTCCTCCGACAGTGTGTCAGATAATCTTCTGGAAGAGACACAGCGCATTCTTCCGCGCACCCTTGCAGATCCTGCGGCGGGGGATGTCAATACTGATGATGCCTATATATTTTATGATGCGGAGTGGGAGTTTGATCTCTACCTGAATCCTGACGATACCTATTATGACGATGTACAGGAAGGCGATTTTTCCTTTACAGCCCAATTTCCCGATGCATGGCCCCACGATGATATCCGCATAGGAGACAGAGCCCGCGACGTGCGTGAGAGTGTTGCCATTGCCCGGGATGACATTGATCATCTTATTTCTGAGGGGCGTGAGGATCTGCCCCTTACCTTGCAAAGCATATCGGAAGAGCCCTTCTGGGTGGACAGTGATCCCGTTACGGAACGCTACACCTTCCGCCGTATATCCCTTGAACTGGTGAGTGACTGGTCACCGGAAAAAGAGACTGTTACGGTGACCATCACCGCTCATGATCCTGTATCAGAAGATGAGCTTGTCGATGCAGAGATTTTCTACACCTATATGGGTGAAACGGTGGAGGTGGAATCGGGAGAGGAGTTTACCGTGGAAAACGGGGATATCCTTGCTGCCACGGCCCGGCGTCCCGGCTATATGCCTGCCGACGAAAGCGCCCTGGGTATTTTTACCCTGGATGGGGTCATTACCATTGATTACGAAAACCGCATCTATGATAATCGCAACAATGAGGGCCTGCGTATCCGCATCAACTCCAATCTCCCCGAGGTTGAATACCGTGTGGAGCAGGATGTTATGGATGACGATGTGCGTTCCTGGCGCCCCGTTGCAGAGATCGGCGCATGGTTTACCGTGGACAATGAAGAGTTTGCCCTTGATTTTCCTCCTAAGTACAGTGAGGTACGAATCTCTGTTCGTGGAGACGATCTGATTGAGGATGATGAAGTGATTATCACCGGTGCCACGGCAGATACCTCCCTTTCTATCCGCAAGCTTCCGCAGGTGGAGATTACTCCTGAAGGCGGTGACTTTCCGGGAGTACAGGAAATACAAATTTCCGGTGATCGTGATGATGCAGAGGAGTTTGCTATTTGGTATACCAAAAATGACGGTGATACCACGCTCTACGATGGTTCCTTTGAGATTGATGCCAGTGCGGAAATCACCGCCTGGTCCACAGCTTTTGATTGGCTGCCATCCGATCCGGTGACAGAAGTCTACACCCGTGAAACCTTACAGCTTCCTGCTACTCTGCCCCATATCTTCGATGAAGAGGTCAATGATGACGGTCCCTATATTTTTCATGGCGAGCAGTGGGACCTGAAGCTTTTCCTTGACCCGGATGATACTCATTTTGATCGTCTTGAGCGGGGAGAATTTGATCTTACCTGGAGGGGATCCATAGAGGGAGAATCGGGCCGTTTTACGGAAGACCTCTCTGTACGTCGTTCCTTTGTTGATGAAGAAATAGCCCGGGGAAAAACCTCTCTTGATTTGGTGCTTCAGACCCTTCCCCGGGAGGATGATGGCTACTGGCTTCCCAGTGAGACCGTGGAGCTTTCCTATGCCTATCGGGAAATGGATCTCTCCCTTGAAATTGTTGCCGGGGAAGAGTACTCCCGCGAGCGTGACCTTGTGTTTACCGTAGAAGACGGCGTGGACGGACAAAGGCTGGGCGATGCCCGGGGCTTTTATAATTATGATGGCGGGGCCATTGATCCCGATGATGAGGATACCTATGAAGGCCGGGTCCGTCCCGGTGATACAATTACCATTCCCAACGGCATCACCATGAATGCCCTGGCCCTGCGCAGTGGATACATTCCCAAAGAGCTTGATGATGATGCTGGGCGTTTTGAGAAGAGAGTGCGTTTGGAAATCACCCCCGATGACAGAACCTATTACGGGGAGTTCCTTGACGTGGAAATCACCTCAAATGTGGTGCCCTTTTTCTATCATATAGATGGCGGTGATGTTGTTGAAGTTTCCCGTACGGATACGGCCTTTACCATTACCGGTGATATGCCTGATCCCGGCGGTGAAATCCCCAAAGAGATAACCGCCTTTGTTCAGGATCGTGAAGCCCTGACGGGAGATCTCGAAGTGAGCCATGAGTTTATCCGGCGCCGCCTTGAAAATCCCCGTATTTTCCCCGAAAGCGGCGATTATGTGGGTGATGTCACAGTGGAGATGGATCACGGGGTGTCTGATGTGTTTATACACTACAGTGACGGCGATGTCCCCACTCTCCGTGACAGTGAGTATGAGGAAGATTTTCCGGTAACCCCCGACACGATTCTTACGGCAAAGGCCTTTTATGATGAAGATCAGGTGGCTGAATCCGGTGCAGGTGGCTGGCTGGCATCAGATACGAGCCGTGTGGAATATCGCCGTGTGGCGCGTCCCGATTCGGCAGCCCTGTTTGACCGTACTGCCGATGGACGGGTTGACTCTGTGGCGGTGTATTTGGTGGATAGCTTTCCTGAGCTGACTCTGCCCGATTCAATTCGTCTCACCCTGCCTGGGTTTTCTTCTCTGCGTATTACCGATACCTCCCGTATGCAGCTCCAAGAGGGGGACATTTTAGGGGTTACGGTTACGGAGATTGATGAGATTGAAACCTTTTTCTCCCCTGGGGAGTATCTGGAGGTGTACGGAGATCGCTATGAGAATGATGCTGCCTTTACTGTTCATGATAGTATTGCACCGGTCTTGCTTCGTGCACACCTTCTTTCGGGAGAGATTGATCCCGATGGGGTTCGTGATGTAGACACCCTGACTGTCCGATTTTCCGAACCCCTTAGAGGGCTTGAGGAGGGTAGACCCGATCGAGATGCCCTGTTTAATCTCGGCATGTCCACGGAAGAACGCTATTCCGGTGAATTCTCCTTTTATGAAGAGGTGGACGAACGAACCGTTTCCTTTTTGGTACATGAGTATTATGGACGGTTGTATCCCTATACCAATGACAGTATTTGGATACGTACCAAGGCATCCACGGATATTGAAGATCTTGGCGGAGCAGTTCAGGATAATCCTGAAAATCGAAAAGTTCCCTTAATCTCAGAACCTCTTGGGCTGAATGTGCGCATGGATGCCTTCTGGATTCGTGATGCCCATGACTTTCAATCCTTTGGATCGTACGAAGATTTGGGAGCCCCCATGTCGGGATATACCTATGAGGTAAATCTTGGGGGAGCCATTATTATTGACCCACAGGTGCCCTTCAGCGAAGAACAGGTGCGCTCAGAACCCTTCGATGCATCCGTGGTAATTCTTGATGAAGTAGGGAATCGGGTTGTTTCCGTAGATGGACGAGATGATTCTAAGGAGAATATACAAGTGATACCCGTTTTCATGCGTACACGCAAGGGAGATTCTCGTTATGTCCTTGCGGTTCTGTGGGATGGCACCAATCATCGGGGACGGCAGGTACACTCTCGTTCATATAAGATACTTGCGGCAACGCGCTGGCCCGGAGGAAGCAGTAGGATTCGTATCAATGGGGTGATTCCCGTGATACAGCCCTATTAAATAGAAGCGTTCTCTTTGAAATAGGTATAAGGAGTGCCCAGGGGGCGCTCCTTTTTTTGTGTGCCACGGAGAGATACATCTTCAGGGTGAAAGGGCTCTACAACAGGTGGATCTGGCACAGAGAATGCACAAGCTTCGCGTTACTACGAACGTATACATTGAGTGAAATGGGGGCGTTCGGGAATGTAGATCATAAGAAGAGCAGGGATGTTCCTTGACCACATTCAAGAACTCCGCCCGAGAGGAGCCTCTTTTGCCGGTGTGTTCTCAGTGGAGCTGATATACTCGGAAGCACGAGCCGGGCCGGAGGATTACAGGAAGGGATATCTCGGCGTTTCTTATTCCTGCGGTGTGTTTGTAAACCAGGATAGGGCCTCTTCCTCTGTTTCAAAGAGGGTTACGGAGTAGGGCATATCCTCTGTGGCAAGGCGGAAGGTTTCGATATAGGTGGTTATCTTATAATTGCTTCCCGTAATAAAGGCGATTTTGCTGGGTATGTCCAGATTATCCTCGCGCATGTGCTGTATGGCAAAACGAATAACCTCTCGTCCCCGTTGTGTTTCCACAATACGTGCTTCAGCCACGTCAAAAAGGACGCACTGTTTTTTCTTATATATGGGGTCAAAGAAGAGAAATTTTTGCAGTCCCGTAAAATGTTCGATATGGAGAAGCCCACTGAGGGATATGGAGATGTGGGTTTCTTTTTCTACAATGGTTATGCTATACATGGTTCCGCCCTTTCAATAGTATCAGATAGTATTGTATCATAGGGGCGAGAAAAGAACACCTTATTTTTCTATTTCAATTCCTTTTACGGTAATTTGGAGGGTTGTTGTTCCTCGGTAGGTGTTTTGTCCTAAGGTGTAAGCGAGGGAGATGCTTCGAGCTGTTGTAAGCTCTTGCAGGCGATCGCCAAATCCAAAGGCGATGGCATCAACAAACTGCTTATCCTGGGAAACGCGCATTTTTAAATGCGCTCCACCTTTTCCAACCCGTTTCGGAGCATGTATTTGAACAGCTTTGCTGAAAAAAACAGGTCGCATATTATTGGGACCGAAGGGGCGCATACGCGCAAGGGTTGCGAAGAATTTTGGCGTGAGCTGCGCAACACGGACCTCCACATCTGCATACACGCGGGGCCGAAGATCTCCATGTGCCAGCTGACGGGAGAGGGAGGTGTTGAATCGCTGGGTAAACTCCGCAAGGTTGTCCGCCTTCATGGTTGCTCCCGCCGCCATTTTATGGCCCCCGTACTGTATGAGCAGATCTTGGCATTCATCAAGGGCGGCAATGAGATTGCATCCATCGACGGAGCGGGCAGAGCCTCGGGCGATACCGGAGTCATCAATGGCAAAGATAAAGGAGGGGCGTGAATATTTTTCCACAATCTTTGAGGCTGCAATACCCACCACACCAACGTGCCACTCCCGTTGTGCGGCCACAATACCGAATTGAGAAGAGAGGTCAATCGAATTTTGAACCCACTCCTCAACTTCCCGTTCAACCTTGGTATTATGAGAGCGTCGCTCATGGTTTTTTTGGAGAAGTTCCTTTGCATAGAGCTGACATTTTGCGGGGTCCTCACAGAGAAGTAGTTTAACCCCCCGTTGAGGATCACCCATTCGTCCAGCGGCGTTAATGGCGGGGGCAAGTTTAAAGACGATATCCGCCGTGGTGATATCTCCTTCCCGTACTTTCTGCACCTCCATTAAGGCGCGTAACCCATGGCAGGTGGTCTGGCTCATCTGACGGTACCCATAATAGGTGATAATCCGGTTTTCCCCGGTAAAGGGAACTAAATCTGCGGCGGTTCCCAAGGCCACTAAGTCGAGTTCTTCCTGCCAGTAGGAGGGGGGGAAGTCCCCACGTTGCGTTAGTGCCTGCGCCACTTTCAAGGCAACGCCCACGCCGCTGAGGTTGGCATCGGGGAAGGGGCATTGATGCGATTTAGGATCTATGACAAGACAGTCCGGTTCTGTCTCCTTTGGTTCGTGATGATCGGTAATAATCATGTCAATACCGAGAGAGGCCGCATAGGCCACTTCCTCTACAGCGGTAATACCTGTATCAACTGAGAGTATGAGATCTGCCTGTTGTGCGGCAATGGTATCAATGCCTGCCCGGGATATTCCGTATCCTTCGGTGAGTCGATTGGGGATGTAGTAGTCACAGGAGATTCCTATCTTACGCAGAAACCGGAGAAAAAAGGAGGTTCCCGTAATGCCATCCACATCGTAATCGCCATAAATAAACACGTTCTCTTCTGCATGGCGAGCCTGCAGGAGACGTTGCACCACAGCGTCCATATGGGGAAAGAGAAAGGGGTCCAGAAAGTCATCCATGTGCGGGTTGAAAAATTTCTTACTCTGCTCAAACTCCGTCAAGCCACGTCCGGCTAAAATGGTCGCAAGGGTTTCGGAAATAGAAAGGAGTTTCATGAGGCGTTCCACCGTACTTTGTGCATAGGTGCGAAGGTGGATTGTCTCGCGTGGAATGGATTCACTATTCATAGAGTACTCTGTTCCTGCCTGTATTGGCGATTCTGCAAAGCAGGTAAAATATATGTTGTTATGATCTCTATGTGAGACGAGCCGGGATATGGGTAATGTAAATTACCCTGAGCCATGGCAATTTCCTGCAGAGCGTCCTTGGTAATGCGCAAAACAACCCCAACCGAGAGGGGTATTGCCTGTGCTACCCGAGGCATCTTTATATATTATAAGTGTGTTTTCCAGCATAAAAACTATTTCAAATCGAGGAATTCATGTCATTCACGAAAACAGCAGGAGTCGTTCTTTCCATAGTCCTTTTTGTTCTCATAGCAGGGTGCAATGATGTTACTGGTTCTGGTGACAATGGTAATGATAATGAAGATACCAGCCTCGACATGATTACCATCCCCGCAGGAACCTTCCTGTACCGTCGCGGAGAGTCCGATCAAGAAGAAAAAGCTGTTGCAGAGTTTCAGATATCAAAATACACCATCACACAGGGTGAATACCTCGCTGTTATGGGCGTAAATCCATCTCGGTTTACCGGCAATGAAAACCGCCCCGTGGAAACAGTGACCTGGTTTGATGCGGTACTCTATTGCAATGCCCTTTCAAAGGCTGAGGGTCGGGATACGGTGTATAGCTATAGCAGTATAAGCGGCACTCCCGGAGATGGCGTTGAAGATCTTGCAGATCTTGCAATAGACAGCAGTGCAAACGGGTATTATCTCCCCACGAGTGTACAGTGGGAGTATGCCGTGCGTGGGGGAACAACTACCACCTATTTTTGGGGTAGGTCTTTCACAGATGCAGATGACTATGCCTGGCACGATGGTAATAGTGGCAGCACAACCCATCCCGTAGGTCAAAAACTGCCCAATGACTTTGGCCTCTATGATATGGTGGGGAATGTGTCTGAGTGGTGTGAGACTCGGGTCTGGCAGGGCGGGGTCTTGACCCGGGTCGTACGGGGCGGGGGCTGACGTAGCGGCGCCATCAGCCTGTCTTCGTCCAGCCGCTACGTCAACAACCCATACTTTCGCTACTTCAATATTGGGTTTCGGGTGGCTTTGTTGGGTCGTTAAGGTTTCCGGCGGCGTGGCGGCAGTGTGGCCGTGGCAGAGTTTGAACGCTCTATTATCCGGGAGCGTCAAAGAGAGGGTATTGAAAAAGCCAAGCAGCGCGGGGTGTACAAAGGGAGAAAACCCTCCCTTTCAGATGAGCAGGTAAAAGAAGCAAAGGAGCGCATCGCTCAGGGCGTTCCAAAATCCGTTGTAGCTCGGGATCTAAATATTTCTCGTACTACGCTATATGGGTATTTGTGGTGAAAAAGTTGTTCTGTTATCATGGGTGTAAGTAGTATGCAGCATTCTTTTGACAGTATTTGTGTTTACCCCCTTTAAAGAGTTGCCAAGTGGTACAGATGGAGCTGTATACTCTAATAGTAAGCCCTCCTCAAACCTCAAAAATCTCCCCCCACCTCGTTGAATACCGCTTGCTGCGGTATCCTTCTCTCTTCTCCCAGCTACCCTTTTTCCCTGCCTGACGGGCAGGCACCACTGCTCCCTTTCCGTACTTCCCGTTCAGCAGATCGCCCCCCCCGCATCAAAGCCTTTCGGCTTTCACTTTTCTCCACAGGCGCATCAAAAATACTGGTCTGTTGCGGACCCTTTTTCAAGCCCTGACGTGCTCCCTTAAAACTGTATAGTCATTAGGATTAGCTCTGAATGTAAATTATATCAAAAGGAGCTAATCATGAAGAAGCGTTTTACGGAAGTTCAAATAATTCGAATACTGCAGGAAGTAGATTCAGGTACCCCCACCAGTGAAGTAGCTCGTCAATATGATATCCACCAGAAAACGATATACAATTGGCGGAGCAAGTATGGCGGTATGGAACCCTCTGATATTCAGAAAATGAAACTACTTGAGGAAGAAAATAATCGATTAAAGCGTCTTGTTGCAGACGTATCTTTGGATAATCAAGTGCTGAAGGATGTTAACTCAAAAAACTGGTAAGGCTTGCTCAAAAACGCACTGCAGTATCGTATGCAGTTACAACCTACGATATGAGTATTGTTCGTTGTTGCAGGCTTTTTCATCGTTCTCCCAGTAGCTATTACTACCAAGCAAAGAGTTCTGCTTCAAACACAAACTCTGTCAAAAGTCTTCGATAAAGTTCTTTGTTGCTAATTTCCATTTAATATGCCTCCTTAGCACATAATATGTATCAAACGAAAATTGCGAACTCTAATTTACATTACCCTCTCATTTGAGAAGAAAAAAACTGGGAGTATTTCTGTTTACATGGTATACTTCAGAGAAGTATCTCTGGAGGTGTATTGTGGTGTTTTTACTTCTTGCATGTGTCTCTTTCCTTTTTTCTTGTGGTAACCCCCTTGGGACGGAGCGACGAGAATCCCGTACCTATGAGGTTGTGGCGAATATTCGAGGAGGCTCTGTTGCAATTTCTCCCCAGCAGTCTTTTTATGCCTACGGCGATACGGTTGCGATTACGGCATCCCCCATGCGGGAGGGCTCTGTGTTTTCCGGGTGGTCGGGTACATACGTTGCATCTGCCGAGACTCTTTCTGTTGTGGTTCGTTCTTCGATATATCTTTCTGCAGAATATGGACAGTATGAACTCACCTTTGATGCGGGGGGTGGTTTCGTTTCCATACATCCTGAAAAAGAGTATTATGTGTCCGGCGATACGGTGATATTGTATCCGCATACGACGGAAAAAAGTACCTTTGTGGCATGGGAGATTGATTCACTGGTGCGTATCACTCCCCTGGAACTCATCATGGATTCAGACCGCCAGGTCCGCGCTCATTTTACGTCACGCCATATACTCCACACAGAGGCTTCTACCGGGGGAAGGGTTGTCCAAGAGCCTGATGAGTGGATTTATACCCAGGGAGATACTGTGCGGGTGACGGCTCATGCTGATTCCGGCTATGTCTTTCTTGGGTGGAGCGGAGCTCGCAAATCTGAAGAGGAAACGCTGTATCTTTCCATGGATCGATCAAAACATCTTATGGCCCATTTTGGTATTCCCCGTGAAGAGCTGCACCTGCTTCACCTTGACTATGCCGGCGGGATTGTTCTTTCCGTGCCAAGAAAAAATGTATATCGCACTGGTGACACTGTCACGCTCTTTGCCATAGATGTTGGAGCCTACCGCTTTTCTCATTGGGAAGGGGCTGTTGTGGGAGATGAATCCCCCGCATCTTTTGTAATTACGTCAGACACCACCGTTTCTGCTCACTTTACCGAGCAATATTCCTTGGATGCACAAGCAAGCACTGGTGGGAGAGTATTCCTTGATCCTGCCAAGGAGACGTATATGCGCGGTGATACGGTAACCCTTACGGCCCATCCTGATGACGGGTGGGTGTTTGTCGGATGGGACGGCATGGATCATATGACGACATCTCCCGTGGAGATTGTTATGACAGAAGATCAGTCTATCCGTGCTGAGTTTCGCCGGGTCCCCCCCCGTATGGCCTTTCTTTCCGGCGGTACTTTCTTACGGGGGGGAAGTCAGTATTTTGATGAAATGCCCGCACGTTCAGTGACCCTTTCCTCTTTTTATATGGGGAAATATCCCTTGACGCAAAAGGAATATCTTCGCCATATGCCGGAGAATCCTGCACGAAAACAGGGGGATTCCTATCCCCAGGAGAGTGTTTCCTGGTATGATGCGGCTCGGTACTGTAATATGGTGAGTGTCGCCCATGGCTTTTCACCACTTTATGACACCCTTTCCTGGGAGATCGATTACGGCAGTGTGGGGATACGATTGCCCACGGAGGCGGAGTGGGAGTATGCCCTGGGAACAGATGAGAAGGGTGAGTGGTTTTGGGGTTCTGACACAACCGCTTCGGTGGTAGGAGAGTATGCGGTGTATGCTCATAACAGCCGTGAGTTAGGGCGGAACCATCCACAGTACGGGGTGCAAGAGGTGGGACAAAAAAACCGACGCCCCTTGGACTCTACGATATGGCGGGCAATGTATGGGAGTGGTGTCATGACTGGTATGATTCCGAATATTATGCCGTAGCACCACAGATAAATCCACGTGGCCCTGCGGAGGGAGAGAGGCGGGTTCGACGGGGCGGGAGCTGGGATAGTTCTCTCTTTCAGCTTCGTTCAACCAATCGAAGCTCCATGAACCCCCAGCGCCATTCTGATGCCGTTGGGTTTCGTCTTGTCCTACAGCTTCCTGAGGGGGCCTACGAGTAGTCGTCAAGGAGTGTGTTTATTTCCCGAAAGACGCGTTGCACGCTTTCGGAAAGGGCATCACCATGGCAGCGCCGGATGCGGTTTCCTCGACGAAAATCCCTGATTGTCCCATATATCTCTTCAAAGGGGGCGATAAGGGTGCGCAGGATCCATCGTTTGTAGAGGGTGACAATCCAGAATGAAAAGATTGGACCTGCCCGGAAAAAGTATATAGAGAGTTAAGCCATACATTCTGGTTTTCCACTAAAATATATCTGTTCCATTTGATCCGGCGTCTTCCATCCATTCGCTGAATGTTTTCTAACCCGATTATAA
>NZ_ASJR01000036.1 GCF_000474745.1 Chitinivibrio alkaliphilus ACht1
AAAACTGAGTTAAATGAAATCCATAAAAGCAAAAAACAAATATCTTTATTTTCCTGCTCCTCTGAGGCTTTAAGCCAACTAAGAGACTTATGTAATTTAAGCTTTAAATCTTCCTTTTGTTCATACTTAATCTTTAAATATTTCTCTTTTAATTGTTTATAATTCATTGTGTGAGACCTTATTTTAAAACTCAAATCCAAAAATATCTTTTAATCCCCAACCTTTTTTAACTTCTATATCCTTGCTACCACATTTAGGACATCTGGTAACATTACTTATCCTTTTCATTTGATCTGGGGTTATACAGTCACCAATTACAGTCGCTCCTTCTTTTTTACTGTAACCGCAACTTTTACACTTTATTTTTCTTGTGGAATGTTTTTGCAATCTCATATCATATTCCTTTACATTAATCTAAAACCATAATAAAAAAATACTTTTGTCAATTAGAAAAATTATATATAACAATAATCAAGATATTTAGAGCAAAAAAAATTCATGTCTAAAAAACCAATATTTTATTGTAAAAAAGTTTTCAAAACATAATTTTTAAAGTTAATTACTTTTAAATATAAAATTATTTATTCTATCCTTAATTTTTTCTATGTTCCCTTTTATTTGTTCTATTGCAGAAAGACATGAACGGTACTTTTCAAGGTACTTCTGCCTGTTTACCAACTGTTCTTTCAATTCTTCCATTTCTTTTTTCATGTCTTCAGTCAACTCCGGTATAAAGGTATCCTGCACATTTTTAAGTTTATCGAGTATATTTTTAAGCGATCTGCCAACCTCCTTTTTCACATCTTTCATTATGAGTTTCACCACCCGGGCCTGTTCATTTCTCAGGGTCTGAATTTCACTGTTTCTGACTTCATTTGAGCTAAAATTCTCCCGAATAGTTTTTATATGGTTGTCAACATCGAGATCCACATGAGGGATGGTGATCCGTGCAACAGCGTTGGAAACAGGGATAAGTATATCATCAGGATCAAAATTATCGTCCGAAAAGTCAAAAAGCCCCTTTATGCTTTCCGTTATATCAATTTTAAACTGTTTGATATTGATAATATCTTTCACCGCACTGTGAAGCACTTCTTTTGACTGCATCACATAATCCTCCAGCTGGTCAAGGGCTTCGTGCACATTGGCGTAGCGGTAGGTTACGGTTTTATGTCTGGTTTCATATCTGTTGCCTGTTAAACTCCGCCAAGCAAATAAGCCCATACCTTTATCAACTTCATAACTTCTTTCTTCACTCCCCTGATTTTCTTTCACCTTTTTGGCCATTGTTGCGGCTTTTTCAATTTCCAGAGTGAGTTCTGAAAACTCTTTTTCAGCATTGAGGCTGTGTGATGAGAAAATGGATGATATCTTTGATTTACCCTGATCAATTTTGCTCACAATAAGCTCATGCTTTTTCTGCAGGGTATCAATATCGTTTTCTTCAAGATTTTTTTCCTTGTTTGCCACTGTATCTTCTATTGTCTTCAATTCGGCAGAAAACCCCTCCGAAAACCCGGAAACAATATTGTCAAAGCGTTCAGCGAGAATAGAATCCTTATCTTTTTTCACACGATCATATCGTTCACCAACTTCTTCCATATTTGCAAGGTTGCTCAGCATTTCCGGGGTAAAAGTAAAGTCATCGAACATCTCATTGAGCCGGTTAAGGGTATGTGCTTCTTCTTCAGACAGATTGTTGTAATGTTTGGCAATATCTGAGCAACGGGACGATATAAAAACCGGTGGAAATGACTTTTCAAGGGCCTCTTTAAGCGTTTCTTTCTGAATTTTATCCTTTACCCTATCAAAATTATTGCGAGCTTCTTTTTCCTTTCTTTCTGTAAGATCTCTAATAGCTGTACCGATATCATTGTATTTTTCGTACTCCTCAAGAAGAACACCATCAAACAGCGACCCGATCAGGATGATATTTCTGATTCCCCGTGAAGGAATATTCTGTGCAAGAAGTCCCATATCTGTTGAATCCAAAAACTGTGAGCAATAGGATAGGAAAAAAACGACATCACATTGTCCGATAAAATCCTCTGTTTTTCTGGCTCGTGAGATAATGGGATCATTCATCCCTGGAGTATCTACAATTTCGACATGCTTAAGTGCCGGAATATTCAGAGCAAGTTGAGAACTTTTCACTATTGGCGTGTATTTGCCTTGAGCTCCGACAAAGTCATTGAGTTTTCCAACAAGATCTTCTCTTGAGGCAGCTTCGATTGTCTTTTCCTTCCCAAGGTACTCCTGATAGTTAATACCACCTTTTCTTGCCATTTCAACAAGCTCAAGTGATGAATTCTGTTCCTGTGTCGGCTCCTGTATCTGCTCAATGGGCTTATTGTCCGGTAGCAGTTTCTTTCTCAATTTTTTACGCTCTTCTCTGATGCGTCTGTTTTTTTCTTCAAGGTCCTGCTTTTCCTGCGCGAGTGTTTCAATATTGTCCCATTCATCCTTTGAAAAGAACTCAACTGTGGCCTTGGGTTTTTCAGAGTAGGTGATCTTGGTGAGAGCTGCCGTCATGGGAGTTGCAGCTTTGGGAAGAACCTCGTCACCATCAAAAAGAAAGGTGTTGAGAAATGATGATTTTCCCCTTTTTATCTGTCCAATAACACCAATGCGCATAAGACGGTTCTCATCAATGGCGGTCTCTGCATCCCGTTCAAATGTTTTTACCGTGTTTTCAAGACGGCTCATATTGTCACGGGGAATCAGATCACGAAACTCATTGAGTTTGGAAACCTTTTTTGAATACCCGTCAACTTTGTTTTTGATTTCTTTCTGTTTACTCATTCTCTTCTCCTCCCTTCTTCATAACTCTGAAAGTCAGATCATCTCTGACAGAATGTGGTTCAAGGGTGGCCCCTTTTGTGTTCCTATTTGTTCCTCCATAAGCCGACATATGTCTATACTTATTATTATTTCCTCCACTATCAAAGTTACCCGGCTCGTAATAAAGATACTTTTTATTTTGTTTATGGAAGAATATTTCGGCTGTTGTGGGTTTACCTTTGCATTTTTTTTAAAACTGATTAAATCTAATATCTCTCCTTTTAATCTGACAATGTCAATTGCGTTGTTTTCATTTATATCATTTACCCATGTGACAAAATATTCTGCACCCAAAGGACTGATGCCGGTTACAGGGTTTGATAATTTTTCCTCTTCACAGGAAAAATTCCCTATAGTGGCCCTCTCTTTTTATATTCTTAAATCAAATCTTTATAGGATACTGATGAGTTTGGTTCGAAGACATTGTCTTTATTGCGAACCGATGAATACACCGAAAATATTGTTGAAGTGAACAGAGTCTGATGCTCTTCTAACTTCCTTGTATCAGCGGCATTTAATAGTCTGCCGCTTATTTTAATTCTACCATCAAGTATCGACCTTATTACTTCCCTAAAAGGTCGATTCAACAGTCCCAGAAGGTCATTTTTGTTGTTAATGACCTCGGAGTCAATAATCTCTTCCGATTCAGATGGAGAATCATAATCATAATCGGTTTCATCCTCGCCGTCTTCTTCATCCTCACCACCATCCCAGTCTTTCAAAAGATCCCAGGCAGTTAAGTTCGACAATGACGGGATTATTCCGATTGATGATCTGACAAGTTTATCAATTTCCTTTTCTGTTAACTTTCTTCCTAGAGACAAATCTTCTTTAATAAAGAAGACGTCCCCATTTTCCATTGTTTTTGTTCCAGGAAATGGTACCCTGGAATTAGTACTTTTAAAAATCATCATGGACTCCTTTGTTAAAATATAAATACACTAAATACACTATATTATATATATTTAAAACCTTAGTTTGAGGATATAAAATAGGGCTTTTTTTTATTATCATATCTGATATAAAACATATTAATAGTATAAATATAAATAAAAAGGAGAATTACGTGGTTGATAAAGAAAAGGTTGTTAAAGAGAGAATATATAGAGACTATATACTTGAGCATAAGAAATTAGTTGAACATTGGCTTCGAAACTATAGTGGTGGAGTTCATTAAACAGCATTTTCGTTATTCTAAGTTTCTCATGTCTCTTCAGCTCACTTTTTTAGTGGTCTTCTTTTTCCAATATATATCCTCAGGATATTGATACTCAAGAGAAGAGTGTCTTCTTTGAGTATTATAATAGTCACAAAACTCCTTCACATCATTCCTTAGCTTTATAAGAGAATCATACTCATTAATATATATATTCTCTTGTTTTATGGTTCTCCAAAATCGTTCAATATAGACGTTGTCTAATGCTCTTCCTTTCCCATCCATACTGATTTTTATCCCCTTCTGTTTTAGGAGGGAAGTGAACTCATTACTTGTGTATTGGCTGCCTTGATCTGTATTAAATATCTCAGGTTTTCCATACTTATTAAGAGCTTCCTCCACAACCTCTATACAAAAACTGGTATCCATAGTATTGGATATTCTCCATGAGAGAATCTTTCTACTATACCAGTCTATTACAGCTGTTAGGTAGGCAAAACCATGCTCCATAGGGATATAGCTTATGTCAGTACTCCATACCTGATCAACATGAGTTATCTCCACTCCTCTTAAAAGGTAAGGATACTTCTTATGCCCTTTATCAGCTACTGTTGTATGTTTTTGAGGATACAAAGCCTCAATATTCATCACTTTCATAAGAGTCCGTATTTTAGCTCGACCAACCTGAATGCCATGAGTTTGACGTATCTCCTGACTCAGACGACGAGTACCCATAGTGGGATTAATAGTATAGTACATATCTATAAGCTTCATTATTGCCAAATCACCATCACTCATACCCCGAGGTTTATAGTAGTAACGGGAACGAGGAAACTCAAGAAGAGTACACTGCTTATTCACTGAAAAAGAAGACTTTGGATCAATGAATTCCTCTTTCACAGAAGGTTCAATTTCTGACAGTTTTTTTTTAAAAAAGAGACCTCTAAAGTCTTTTCGCCTAAGAGATGAGTCAACTCATTATTCTGTTGACGAAGCTCTTTTACTTCACTTTGAGCCTGCTTGTCACCATCAAAAGCTGAAGTGGCATTAGCTAGAAATTCTCGTTTCCAAGTATGTATCTGATTAGCATGAACACCAAATTCACTGGCTAACCCTGGCATTGTTTTATCATTACGAAGAGCTGCAAGAGCTACTTTTACCTTAAAGGAACTACTGTGTTTTTTTCGATTTCCCATGATCTTAATCTCCTTGACTTACTTTAATCTAAAATATTTGCAATCAAAGAAACTTAAAAAATTGTAAAAGCTGTCTCAATTTAGCCGACCACTATAATTTTTCAAGATCTATTATAATATTGCTCTCTATAAAAAATTCTGTTTTTGTATCACCCTTTACCAAGAGATTATCAGCAAATATACATTCTAAAAACAACACGAATTGACGGTTTGTCACCGGTTTACAGCAAATACCTTCGACTTCTTCGACTTTATGGCTCCTCTCCCCAAAGAAAAAACAACTTGAAAAAAGATTTAAATCAACTTTTTCCCATTTTACATAAGAAAAGTTGTAAATATCATCAAAAATGGATTTTGCATCTATATCATGTATGGAAAACAGCCAGGAAAAGGCATTGTATATTTCCCTATAGCAGCAGTATATCAATCATCACACATAGATTTTTGTTTTCATCTTTATTTTTCACTGTTTCTGCAATTTTTTTGAGGACTGATTTTTCATCTTCCGAAAATGAAAAAGTTTCATACATGGTATTAATAAACTTTTTTTCATTTTCATGGAGAGTCCCATCTTTTTCAGCAAGCATCATACAGTCAACAACAAAAGTCTTTTTCATAAGGGGATCAGCGTTTATCTCGCCAAGCATTTCTTTAACCACATCAGGATTGGGATTTTCAGCAAATTCAACCATTTCATTGATTATATCATCACCCATATCAAAGGCTTGAATAAGATTTGAAATATACTCTTTCTCTTTTTCGTCTATTTCATCATCTACACTCATAAGAAGCGCAAGACCGTTAAGATAGAAATGTTTCATTGTGAGATCTGCTTTTAATAAAGGATGTTTTTCTGCAAGAATGTTAATCTCTGGCTGATTTTTAATTGTGCCCATTTCTATTTGAAGCATGTTTAAATTTTCATTCATTATTTACTCCTAATATTAATATGTTACCGTTCCCTGTTTCAATATCGTAAAAAAATCTTTGTCAGGATATCCATCAATAACCATGTCAATTGAAATACCGTTATGCTTAAGAGCATTAAGTATTTCATTATATGATTTTTTACCGATACCTCTAATTATTTTCAGTTCGTTTTTGCTTTTTATGAGATCTCCGAGCAGAAAAAAGTTATGTCTCTTCAGTATTCTCTTTACTCTCCTCGATAAAGGCAGTTGAACAATTTCCTTGTATAATTTTATGTTAATACACACTGTTTCATGATATTCAATGAGTGCATCACTCTTTACTCCGGCTCTTTCAGCCCATGAACGAACCGTTTTAAATTGTTTTTTTCTGAGACAATTATGAATGTCGAAGAGTTTCTTTTTTTGGATTTTATTCATTTTTAACAGCCGAAAAAAATCTTCTATAATCTGGATTTCATTTTCATGAATATATTCATCTATGTAGGCAACAGTAATAGCTTCAAGCATGAAATAATATCTGTTATTGAGATTTTCTTCCAATAAAAAAGAGGCAACTTCCTCAGATATATGGTCAGGATCATTTTCTACAGTACAAAGAATGTTTTGCAACTCTTTCAACGAGATTTCGAGGGTGTTCAACAGCACCGCAATATATGCTTTCTCCTTTTCGTGAAACTTCTTATCCGCCATTGCAACAATCACCATGCCATAAATATAAAGCAGTTTCTTTTCAAGACCTTTTCTTTTGAAAGGGTGGTTTTTCAGAGACAAAGCTGTTATTCCGGTAGCAAGTGATTCAAGTATTTGTTTCATTGTATGCTCCTTGTTATGTGGTGTACACAACACAGCTGTGTTTTTCCACATACTGGACGAAAACTTCATCTCCCGGCGAAAACATTTCTTTTGCTGCAATACCGGATTTTTTTGTATTTCTGTCGGTGATACAAGTGCCTCTGAGTGATCTTCAATTTTAATACCAACGCCGACTGCACTCACTTTTTTAACAATTCCTTTCATTTTCTTCAAATCTTTCTGTTTTCCCAGTTTTTCCTTGTTATTACAGCTGAACATTGCCTCAAAACGATAGGTTTTTACTTCATTACCACCTCCCTTTTTGCGGCGTGTTTTGTTTGTTGTATCAGCGGTCACTTTTAAATCCAGCTCTTTAAAAAGTGCTTCCATCTTTTCAAGAACCTGATCTTTGAGTTTTTTAATCTCTTTTTCGCTTTCCTGCAGCTTTCTTATGTCCCTTTTCTGTTTTCTCGCAACATCCCTGAGAGTCTGCTGATATGTATCTTCCATTTTCATATCAACACTACCTTTATTCATGACGGTTCTGCTCATTCTCAGCGTTTCAATTTCAGTTTTATGGTAACTGATAAACTCATCAAGGATTTCGTTGATTCTTCGTATAAGTTCTGTGCCCGGTGTTACTCTGTTTATTTTTTTAAAAAATCCCTGAGAACGGTTTTACTTTCAGAATATTCAATGTTTTTTGATGATGAAAAGCCAATCACATCGTATGTTGGAATTCCATTTTTCTTAAGGTCTTTTCTGGCAGTCTCAACAACTTTTTTTACTTCACTTTCAATTTTTTTATCCGCCTTGTTCATAACGACAAGCACTTCCAGTTCGTAGTCAAGCCCCAGGATAAAATTAATATCAGGCTCCGGAATGGTTCCATTTTGAATATCTACAAGCCAGATAAGATAATCAGCAGTTCTCAGATGTTCTTTTGCAATATGCTCATCGGTATTATTGTTCCTCTGAATAACATCATCCGCTTTGCTGTATCCGGGAGTGTCAAGAAAAGTGATGTTTGTATAGGGTATACTGGTCCGTTCTACAGATATTCTTTTTAGAATGTGGCTGAATGTAACATTGTATGCTGCATTGAATGCATGAGAAATAGCATGAAGTGCCTCCTCGTCAATTTCTGTTCGATGCTGAAACTGATTCAGGGCAAAAACAGCATTCTCTTCACCGTTGAGTATATAAGTCGGAATTGCCGTTGTCGGAGATGTATCGGTTGGCAAAAGATTTTTCTCATCAAGCAGTGCATTGAGGAAGCGGGATTTTCCCGCACTGAATCCTCCACCAACAGCTACAGTAAAAGTATTTTCAAGAACGGGGAAATTGACCACATCAACAAGATCTTCATACACTTTCTGAAGATCGGAGTAAATTTTTGCACTCCTCGGGCAGTCGTTATTCATTGCCAGCTCGAGAAACTCCTTATCAACCATATTTTCAAGGTCTCTTAGTATTTCTTCGCTCTCTGCAGAAACATCACTTTCAGCAGATATGAGTTGAGCAAGAAGATTAAACCCGTCGTCATTATTTTCAAGATAACGGTTTTTCGGTATTGTTTTCTCTTTTTTGGGCATATTTTTGAATGCATCATGTCCCATTATATCTCTCCGTATCCAAGTTGTTTCAGTTCATTTTTCCAGCTTATTTGTTTCTTTTCAAACTCATGTTTTGTTGTTTCAACAGATTTTTTCATTTCAACAAGTTCCTCCTCTTTTTCAAGAATCATCTGTTCGTGTTGCCTGCCGGCCTCAGATATAAGATGCTGTGCCTGTCGCTCCATCTCTGTTGCAGCAATATTTCTGACACTTTGCAGTGCAAGCTGATGTGCAGCCGCTTTATTTCTGCTCTCGTCTTCACGATCTTTTTTACCGGCAAATAAACCTATAACACCACCAACTAATCCACCAATTATTCCTCCAACCGGGCCACCAACCATAAAACCAATACCGGCACCGGCTGCACCTACCGTAATTGTAGCAGATTTTGAGCCTGAAGGCTCACTGGTTATTGCGGGAAGAGTTTCTGGGCTTCCTCCATATTGTTTGAGGTTGTCACGAGCTTCTCCAAGAGCAATATCAAGTTCCTGAGCAGCCTTATTTCTTATTTCTTCAATTTTTCTTATGAGTATCGGGCGAATAAGCGAGGTTATTGTACTTTCAATAGACCCGCTGCTGTAAGCTGCTTCTATTGAATGCAAATTTGCGTTCACTACTTTTGTTGCCTCTTCAATAATTTCATTTGAGCCATCTTCAACCATTTCTCTGCTTACTTTTTCACAAACAGATGCAAATTTACGCTTCATTTTTACTTTTTCATGGGTAAGAGTTTCAATATCTGCTTCAATTTTTTTAGCCGGAAGATTACCAGTATTAATAAGAGCTTTCAGCTTATTTGCAATATCTCTTTGTAGTTGCTCAATTTCTTCAGAAAATCTCCGTTTTACAAGATCATCCATCGTATCATTTATATCTCCGATTATTTTTTCAAAGTCATTGATATCTTTATGCTTTCTGTCAGATTCAACTACTCCGACAAAAACAGGATCTAAAAGACGCTTTTCCATTTCTTTTGAAAATTCTTTCTGTATTTTGTTGATATTATGTGTCATGTATTTTCGAGAAAGAATAAAAGAAGGAAGAGGCACATTATATGAATCAAGTTCATCTATAAAGTGCAGCAATGAGGCGTTGAAAGCATCTGCCGGTGCGGCAACCGCAATAAAAAAGCTGCTGTTTTTTGCATAGTTACCGACCGCTTTTGTGTGTGCCTGTGTATTTGAGTCGATACCCGGCATATCAACAATTACAATATCTTTCCAGAGTTTCAATCTCGGATTGTTAAGATAAAGCTCAACAAACTCTATCTGTTTACATTCTTCCGGATCTTTTGGTATTTCAGCAACTTCACAGGTTTTTTCTTCTCCTTCACTATAATGGAGAACTGCTTTTTCCTCTATACCGTAATGAAGTTCAGTTGCAAGGGCTGTTGTTGGAGCGGTATCTACACCGAGAACATCTCTGTTAAGCCATGCATTGAGAAGTTTTGACTTCCCGGCACTGAAACGGCCGATCAGGGGAACTTTTGCTTTAAAACTCTGAATATCTTGAGCAGTTTTTTGTATTCTTTCCACAGTTTTATCAAAATTGTTTTCTCTACAGATTTTTTCAAGATTTTTAAGGATTCCTAAATAGCCCTTCTTCTTTGTTTCTTTTTGATCTTTGTTAAAATAAGCAATCATCTCTGTCACATAGTCCACTGCAGGAACAGAAGCTAAGATATCTGAACCGTATTCTTTCTGCATGACCTCTGCTACTTTTTCAATCGACTTGTGACCGTCCATATACTCCTGAACTCCGGAAAGAACAGGGAAAAAGATACGATCCTGGTTATTCATAGGAAAATATTTATTGTTACTGCTGAATAAAGCATCATTTTTATGTTCATGTATATAAGAAATATGAACAGCAGGACTGATAAGGTCCCGGTCAATAATTTCCATTTCACGCAGTGCAGAACGAAAATAAGGAAGCGGTATTTCTTTTTTCAGTTCTGGTAGATCTGCAGCGTATGATTCCACAAAATAATGAACTTTTTCAACAATGCTTTTACCTCTGCTGTTGTCAGAAAGAGAGCCTCTCCAGATTTGTATCTCTTTAAAACCCTCAAGAGATTTTACTCGGTCAGATACTTTTTCGATTTTATCATTCAGAGCTAAGATAGCTTTTCCCGTAATCTCCCGCATCTTCTGTAATGCCTGATTCTGCAGTCTCTGTTTCCCATACAGGTTATTTACATGAGACATGGTCAGATTTATTTTATTTCCCAGCCCGACCATAGCCTCAAGGGTAAGAGCACTCCTTTCAGAGAGTTTCTGAATCATTTTCTGATTTGCATAAATAGCCCGGTGAAAATCAGCATTTATCCCTCCCTGGATTTTCTGGTTTTTACCTGTGAGGTTATTCCATATTCTTTTCCAGAACCCTTGATTGTAAAGAAGTCGTATTTTTCCGGGCGTTGCCGCAAGGGTAGTGATTCCGTTAAAAGCTTCTTTTATAAGCTCATCAGAATTATCTTTCATTTCATCAATCAAAGTGTCAACAGCATCTTCAATGATTGCCTTTTCACCGTCTGAAATCTGTTTCTCAATAACCTCTGATACATCCCCGACACTGAGTGGGGCTGGTTCAATATATCCACCAGTCCATTCAGCAATGGTAAATTCCAAAGAATTCATCTGTTCATTTTCCGTTATCAGTTTTTCGGGAAAGGCGTTACGAATCATTTTATTTTGAGAAATAAGTGTTTTAAATGAATTGTGCTGGTCACCAATGAGTTCAGCATTATGGGTGAATCGTTTTTCAGAAAGCATAAAATCATACAGATCCTGAAGAACTTTCATTGTCTCAGTATATCCTGCCTGTATAAGCTTATCTGCTTTTTCTGGAGTAAAATTCATTGTTCCATCAATAAGCCCACCCACATTTTCACTGGGAACAATATTCCAGATCCTTTTATTTCCCGCCTGCTGTCTACTTCTTTCCGTATTTGCATCATTTGCAAGATGCACCACAAAAACAAATTCAGGATTGTATTCCAGAACCTGTTGAACCGGAGTGTTGTCAAGAACACCTCCATCATAGTATTTTTGTCCCTCAATCTCAATTGGATTAAAAACAATAGGGATGGCAGCTGATGCAAGAAGCCAGCTTTTTATCTCTTCCGGACTCAGGTCATTAATCTTCCTATATTCGGCTGAAACCTGTGGAAATGAAGTTGCACAGACATGAACAGGGATGGTGTCTCGAAATTTATCAAAATCCAAAGAGTTTTCAATAAGTCTTTTCAAACCATCCTGAGAAAACCAGCCAAACCCTGCGGTAGCAAGAAGAATTGGTGATATATGTGTAGCTAGCATAGCCGCACCTGCAATTTTTGAAGCGGCAATTGTTGTAATGATTTTTTCAGGTTTCCAGGCAAGAATCTGATCCTGTGAAATATTTTTCCATATTGATTCAGCCCTTTCGCAGGGAATAGTTGCAAAAAGAGCAGAATTGAGTGCTCCCACAGAAGTGCCGGCAACAGCTTTAACATATTTATCAATGTTGTACTCCCTCAAAGCCTTCCAAACACCTATCTGATACGCTCCCTTACCGCCTCCTCCTGAGAATACAAGACCAATTTTTCTATTTTCAAAATCTTTAAGCATAAATCCTTACCTTTAAAGGGAATGTCCATAATCTTCTGTAAATAATCACATAAGATATTTCGTAAATCTTTCTCCGAAATGAGCAATAAGTTCAGCTCTCATTTCCACCCATGCACTGATCCTACCGCACCACTTATCCGTAAGATTATCCTGGGCCATATAAAGGGATTTCATAAGAGCCTGATCGCTTGGAAAAACGTTCTTGCTTCTTGTTACTTTTCTAAACTGTCGGTGAAGGTTCTCAATGCTGTTTGTCGTATACATAATCTTTCGGATTGCCTTTGAATAGCTAAAGAAAGGCGTTAGATACGCCCAGTTCTTCTCCCATGATGTAATAACTGCATTATATCGGTCTCCCCACTTATCCTTAAGCTTTTCAAAGCACATCTCAGCCATTTCCAGGGTATCAGCGGTATAAACCTCTTTAAGATCTGCCATAAAGGGCTTACGGTCCTTGTATGCAAGGTGCTTAAAGGCGTTTCTGATCTGGTGAACAACACATTTCTGAATAACTGTTTTAGGGAAGATGGCTTCAATAGCTGCATCAAATCCCGTCAAACCATCCACACACGCAATAAGGATCTCCTCTACGCCGCGATTCTTCAAATCCGTAAGCACAGAGGTCCAGAAGATGGAACTCTCTGCTTGTCCGATCCAGATACCAAGAATTTCCCGCCTGCCCTCAGTATCAATGGCAAAGCAGTTATAGGCGGCCTTGGAAACATAGTGACCATCCTGCTTTACCTTAAAATGAACCGCATCCAAAAAGAGAATCGGGTAGCAGGACTGCAGGGGACGATTCTTCCACTCCTGGACCATTATATGGACTTTATCCGTAATCATGGAAACTGCAGACGAGGAAAGACTGGCACCATAGATCTCCTTGATATGCTCCTGAATATCCCGGGTACTCAGACCCTTTGAGTACAAGGATAGAACCGTGTCTTCAAGCCCTCCCAGACGCCGTGTATGCTTAGGTATAACTTTGGGGGAGAACTCTCCATTCCGGTCATGAGGAACCCGTATATCAAGCTTTCCCTGTTCTGACTGAATAGTCTTCTTCTTATACCCATTACGGCTGTTTCCGGTGTTATTTCCGGCTACTGAATGCTTATGATAGCCGAGATGGTCGACCATCTCGGCTTCCAAAAAGCCCTCCAGTGATTTGCCCAATAAACGCTTAAGGATGCCATCTTTGCCCATGAGATCCTCATAACTTGATGCCTTCCGAAGTTCTTCTCCAAGCTTCGAAAGCTGGCTATCTGATAAATCCATTTTTCCTCCTGTTTAAAATGAATTTACAGAAAAAAATATACATTCCCTGTTTAAAAATTATAAGATATTAAGATATTAAGATAATAGATTAATAAATAAAAAACAACAAAAACAATTTTCAGTTTCCCCTGTTAGTAGATCAAGACAAAAAGGTGTCAAAAATATATGGCACTAAAGGTTTATTTACAATCAAATGAACAGTCTATGTCATAAATAAGGAACAAAAAATTATCTATGCCAAAAAAGGTAAACCGCCAGTTGAGGAAATCATAAAACATATTAAATAATGCAACATATTTGCTGCAT